>CAYTQA010000007.1:2928-20877 GCA_964439495.1 uncultured Terriglobales bacterium
ACAGGCGCTGGAATTGGGACGCGCAGATCTGGTGTGCATGGGGCGTCCGTTCATCTCCAACCCCGATCTGGTGGAGCGTCTGCGCCGTGGAGCGCCGCTCAACCAACTCGATGCGCGCACGCTTTATGGCGGAGGCGCACAGGGATATACGGATTATCCGTTTCTGGAGTCCAGTATTTAGGGCTTGCGGAAGATTTCAAGTTAGAGGATGGATCAAACCGGATCGCTGGGTAGTGCTTTGGTTTCATTCGTCTTCAGGGCTCATTCTCGCGAACGCATCTTCCACACCATCTGTCGCAACATGCCGAGCCACACTTCGGCGTCGCCGGCGGAGAGATCGAGGCGGCGGACAAGACGCCGCATCTTTTCCTCAGTAGGGGCGGCAGAATCTGGTTTCAAGTAGCCGCTGGCGCGCAGCGCGTCCAGCAGCACTGCCGTGATCCGCTCGACATCGCCTGCCAATGCTTGTCCCGCACCTTCCACTGTTGACGCAAGTCTCGCCTGCGGGCTGGAGGGCGCGGCTCCGGATTCTTCAGCCGACCCTGCCTGAGAATCGCGGGCCAACTCGTAGAGGGAAACCGCCACCGCCTGCCCCAGATTCATCGAAATATGTTCTTCACGGGTAGGAATGCGCAGCAGCCAGTGACAGTGGCTCAGGTCCTGGTTGGAGAGGCCGCGCTTCTCCGAGCCGAATAGAAGGGCGACCCGTCCGGCGCCAAGTTGCTTGCGGACAAGGGCGCGCCCTCTTCCAGCAGCCGAAGTGGATGCTGCAACTCCCGGTGACGCACCGCCGTGGTCCCAACTACCAGCGCGCAATCCGCTACCGCATCGGCCACGCTCCGGTATTCTTCAGCGCCTGCCAGCAGCGAGGGAGCGCCCACGGCGGAGCGCGCCTCGCGAAAAGCCACATCATAAGGATTGACCACGCGCAGATGGAGAAAGCCAAAGTTGCTCATGGCACGGGCCGCCGCGCCTATATTGAGAGGGTTGCGCGGCGCCACCAGCACCACGCGCAGATGCTCGAATTCAGTCCGGGCAGGCAAGAAGGCCTATTTTACGACGCTTAGTCCCGTATAGGCAGGGTCGATGGTCGTGGCAGGAGGCCATAAATAAAAATCAATAAAAAATGGCCCGGGGCCCCAGCAGCTATGCTGATTTTCAGGGCCCCAGGCCATTTTGTGGATATTAAAGCTTTCGTAATACCTCGAAGCAGTCTTCATTATCGGGCTGCTCGCCAAGGTCATAAACCTTGGCCATGGCAATTTTGCCCTGTTTGTCCACGACAAAGACGGCGCGCTCGTTGATTCCGGGCACCGGGTCCCCGGTACGCAATATGCCGAATTTCTGCGCCACGGCGCCATGCGGCCAGAAATCGCTTGCCAGGGGATAGTCCATCTTTCCGATGGACTTCTGCTGCCATGCAATGTGGCTGGGGATTGAATCCACGCTTATGCCCACGACCTGGGCATCATAGCCGGCGAACTTTTCAAGGTCCGCATTGTACGCCGGCATCTGGGCGGTTCAAACCGGGGTCCAGTCCAGCGGATAAAAGGCAAGGACAAGGTTTTTCTTGCCCCGGAAGTCACTCAGCTTGAGCTTTTGCTTTTGCTCGCCGGTGACGGCAGGGATTTCGAAGTCTGGCGCCATATCGCCGACCTTCAGGGTTGCCATTACTCCTCCGCGAATCGAGAAATTTGAAGGCATCAACTCCACTGGCCCCAAAGAGAGGGCCAGAAACGAGAGGCCAACCCTGTATTTTACGTTTCGTCTTGAATTGCGGCAAGCGCCGGGGCCCGCCAGCAGGGAAGCGGGGCTGGAGTTTGATCCTCGATGCGTCGGCGACTCACTTTCGTTCAGAAAGAAGAAACCGAAGTAACCCGGTCCGGCAAACATAACGATTGCACCTGCATCTACACTTGAGGTTCCATGGAAGGTGTGGAACTATGGATCAGGTGGACTGGAGGCAGGACCTATTATGAATAATTTTAAATCGCCATTATTATGCAGCCGACAGCCCCCAGAACGAGTTGGAAATGACTGAATCAATCACCGAAGAAATTCGCGAAAAATTTTCCGGCAAACTGGGACGCACCGTTCTCTGGACCAGCATCGGTTTGGCGGTCGTCATGGGAGCAATTGTCGCGGGCCTGGAGCTTCGCGCTCGCCGCCTGCGCAATCGCACCCCCTACGATAGCTTTGCCCATGCCGGGGACAATCTGAATGGAAGCGCTGAGTATGGGGTCGGCATCTAAGATCCCCCTCTGATCATTAACTCAATCGCAGCTTTGGAACCGCGCCTTGGCGTCGCATACTCCAACGCCGGTAGTGTGCCTCAGGGCGATGTCGGTGACCTGATCTTTCGGAGCGCGTTCAAATCAGGTGGCGCCTAATAGGCGCTTTCTATCTCCGGCTGACGCCCGCCGACTTGTCTCTTCCGCTTAGAAGCTGCCGTAATACATACTGCAGGATCCCCCCATGCTGGTAATATAAAATCTCCTGCGGGGTATCGATCCTGACCCTGGTCTCGAATTCGATGGCCGTGCCATCGGTCCTGGTCGCGCGGACCTTTACATTGCGTCCGTGGGCGAACCTCGCATCCAGCAGCTCTTTGATGCCAACAATGTCATAGCGTTCTTCTCCGGTCAGTCCCAGGGTCTCCGGCTCCTGCTCATCAAGAAATTCGAGGGGCAATATGCCCATTCCGACCAGGTTGGAGCGATGGATCCGCTCGTAGCTGCGGGCGATCACGGCGCGCACCCCCAGAAGCAGGGGACCTTTGGCCGCCCAATCGCGCGATGAACCCGAGCCATATTCCTTACCGGCGAGAATAATGAGCGGCACGTCTTCGCGCTCGTACTTCACCGAGGCGTCGTAGATCGACATCACTTCTCCGCTGGGGATGTGCATGGTGACGCCGCCTTCCGATTGCGGCACCAGGCGATTGCGCAGCCGGACGTTGGCAAAGGTCCCACGCACCATGACCTCATGATTGCCGCGGCGCGAGCCGTAGGAGTTGAAATCCCTCGGCTGGACGCCATGGGCGATAAGATATTGCCCCGCCGGGCTGCTCTGCTTGATCGATCCCGCGGGAGAGATATGGTCGGTGGTAACGCTGTCCCCCAGGCGTGCCAGGACGCGCGCGCCGGTAATATCTTTCACCGGACGCGGTTCGCGCGACATGCCTTCAAAATACGGCGCCTTCTTGATGTAAGTGGATTGATCTTCCCATGCATAAGTCTCGCCCTGCGGCACCTTCAGCCCCTGCCAGCGCTCGTCCCCGGCGGAGACGTTGCGGTAATTGTCGCGAAACATATCCGAATCGATACACTTTGCGATGGTCTCGGCCACCTCCTGCTGCGTCGGCCAGAGGTCGCGAAGGTAGACGGGCTTTCCATCGCGTCCCTTGCCGAGAGGCTCATGGACCAGATCATGGTCGATGCGTCCGGCCAGCGCGTAGGCGACCACAAGCGGCGGCGACATCAGATAATTAGCGCGCACCTCGGAGTTGATCCGCCCCTCGAAGTTGCGGTTGCCGGAGAGCACCGAGGCGACCACCAGTTCGTGGTCTTCGATCACCTGCGAGACGTCGGGGGGCAGCGGCCCTGAATTGCCGATGCAGGTCGTGCATCCGTAGCCGACGATGTTGAAGCGCAGCTTATCGAGATACTCCATCAGTCCGGCTTTTTTGTAATAGTCGGTTACCACGCGCGATCCGGGAGCAACCGAAGTTTTTACCCAGGGAGGCGTGCTCAATCCTTTTTCGACGGCCTTCTTCGCCAATAGACCGGCGGCGATCATGACCGACGGATTCGACGTATTGGTGCAGCTTGTAATGGCGGCGATCACGATTGAACCGTGATCGAGGTACTTGTTCACATCGCAGCGGAAGCGCTCGGAGATGGGCCGGTTCTCGCCCGGCTCGGCATTGTCTTCGCTGGCAGCAGCCAGATGGCCGCCCTCGCCTTCCCAGCGCAATACCTGGCGTCCATTCTTAACGCCATTCTGCTGGGCCTTGGGTCCCAATAGAGTAGGAAGCGCCTTGCGGAAGCCCTCGGCAGCCTCGGAGAGAAGCACGCGGTCCTGCGGACGCTTGGGGCCGGCAACGCTCGGCTGTATCGAGCTCAAGTCAAGCTCCACCACCTGCGAATACGAGGCATGGGGCCAGTCCTTGGTGTGGAAGAGCCCCTGCTCCTTGCAATAGGCCTCAATCAAAAGAAGCTGCTCCTGCGTGCGTCCGGTCATGCGCAGGTAGCGCAGGGTTTCGTTGTCCACGGGAAAGATGCCGCAGGTGGCGCCATATTCCGGGGCCATGTTGCCGATGGTGGCGCGGTCGGCCAGCGGAAGCTCGGAGAGGCCGCTGCCGAAAAATTCAACAAACTTTCCCACCACGCCCACTTTTCTCAGGGTCTCGGTCACAGTGAGGACAAGGTCGGTTGCGGTAGAGCCCTCGGGCAATTTGCCCGTCAGCTTGAAGCCGACCACCTGGGGAAGCAGCATGGAGACCGGCTGTCCCAGCATGGCGGCCTCGGCCTCGATTCCGCCTACTCCCCAGCCCAGCACCCCCAGTCCATTGATCATGGTGGTATGCGAGTCGGTGCCGACCAGAGTGTCAGGATAAGCGGTATAGCTCCCATCCTCGGACTTCTGGCTGAACACTACGCGGGCCAGATATTCGAGGTTTACCTGGTGGACAATACCCATGTCCGGCGGGACCACGGAGAAGCTCTTGAATGCGCTCTGTCCCCAGCGCAGAAAGGCATAGCGCTCATGATTGCGCTGGAACTCCAGAATGGCGTTCACATGAAAGGCATTGGCGCCGCCGAACTCATCCACCTGCACCGAATGGTCGATCACCAGCTCCGCCGGCTGCAGGGGATTGATCAGGTTTGGGTCGCCGCCCAGGGAGCGCATGGCATCGCGCATCGCTGCCAGGTCCACCACGGCGGGCACGCCGGTAAAGTCCTGCAAGAGCACGCGCGCCGGGGTAAAGGCAATCTCGCGCGAGGGTGGGGCGTCCGCCTTCCACTCCGCAAGAAAGCGGATCTCGTCCGCGGTTACCGAGCGTCCATTTTCGGTGCGCAGCAGGTTCTCAAGCAAAATTCGCAATGAGTAAGGCAGGTGTTGCGTGCTGATCCCCTGTTTATCGACCGAATCAATGCGGTAAATCCCATATTCGCGGCTTCCCACGCGCAGGCTTGCGCGACTTCCAAAGCTGTTCATAGCATCCTCTGATCACAGGCGTGAAACCCTCTAGATTAACAGACTTGGGAGGGGAAGAGCATGGGGAGGGACGCGCTTGAATTTGGGCAGTCTAACACTAAACCGTAAAGGGACAATGAACGAGGAACTTGTTTGGATCGGGAGGCCGAGGCTTGGCTCAATGAATTACACTAGTAACCATGTCAAGCAACATTTTGTTACGGAAACCCCTCAAAACAAGAGGAAAATGTATCTGTTTTCCACAGTTCCGCGGAAATAGGGATTAATATCCAATGTCACAAACACCCCAAAGGAAACGTCCCAAAATGGCAACTGCTTCGTTAAGGCCAAAAGCCTCCGCTAAGAGTCTACTGGACAAATTCGAGAACTTGATTGAAGAAACATCGGCGGAAATGACAGAGGCGGAATTCCAAAAAGCAGAGCATAAATTCAACAAGGTCGTAGAGGAAGTCAAAGCCCGCGCTTCTCATCGCGGCAATCGTGAAAGAGCATAATCCATTCCTGTAGCTCTTCAGGGGTGATGTCCTCTTTCCAACTTTTTATCGCTTCCACAAAATCGTTCTCATCGCCATGTTGAAGAATGAAGGCAAGCTTTTCCCTGGCTTCTTTTTTTACGCGGATTAGGTTTTCGTCGATGTGCTTCCGTTCGCCACGCCAGAATCTCTTTTTCACCATTAGGGCTTAACCTACGCGGAAACATGCATTGTACGACTATCTAGCAAACTTACCAATTCTTCTAGTCCAGACAAGGTCAGGTAAGCCAGCTTTCCGTAGCTGAGCCACGCGAGGTTAGCCAGAAGCCATAAAATTTTCAACCGGACCCATTTATTTGGGAAATTAGAACTTCGCCCCAAACTCCTGGACGATGAGCAATACATTCAGGAGGATGATGATTGCCGTGGTGGCATAGGCAAGGACGTTGGTGGTTGCGCCATTGACCAGATCGCCCATCACGTTCTTATGGCGCGTAAGCAGGATGAGCGGCACCAGGGCGAAGGGCAGCGCAAAGCTCAGTGAAACCTGGGAGAGCACCAGGATGCGCAATGGATCCAGGCCTACTCCAATGACCACCAGCGCGGGAATTACGGTAATCAGCCGGCGCAGAAAGACAGAAAATTTGATGTCGAGAAAGCCTTCAATGATGACCTGTCCGGCCATGGTGCCAACCGTCGAGGAAGAGAGGCCGGAAAAGAGCAATGCCAGGGCAAAGGCCAGAGCGGAAAATTTTCCCAGCAGCGGCCCCAAAGTCTGATGGGCCTCTTCGATGGAGGTTACGGAGCGCCCCGAGGTCGCAAAGACCGCCGCCGCCATCACGATCATGGCGGAATTAATCAGCCATGCGCCATTCATGGCCGCCAGCACATCAATCAGCTCGAAGCGCAGGTGCTTAAAGCGGGCGATCCATTTATTCGTCGGGCAGGTATTTTCAACCAGCTTCGCGCGATCGAGCACCAAGGCCGAATGCAGATAAATGACGTGCGGCATCACCGTGGCCCCCAGCATCGCTACCGCGATATAGATGCTTTGAGAGCCGATCTCCGGCACCAGGATGTGATAAGCCACCTGCTTCCATGGAGGAGTGATGAGAAAAATCTCGAAGGCATAGCAGGCGGCGATGGCGAAGACGAAGATCATGATCCCGTATTCGAGTTTGCGGAATCCATAGAGTTCGAGTGCCAGGATCAGGAACACGCATATGGATGTGATCAGCGCTGCGAGAAGCATCACGTGCTCCTTATCCATTCCGCGCGCCAGCAGTGCCGGACCAAAGAGCAGATAAAACCCCAATGCGGCCCCCAGAAACTCGGCCAGATCGGTGGCGATGGCAGCCAATTCGGCGGCGATCCACAATCCCAGATTGACGGGCCTGGAGAATACAGCGCGGCAATTCTGCGGAAGCGTCTTGCCGGTGGCGATGCCCAGCTTGGCCGCCAGATATTGGATGAGAATGGCCATGGCATTCGACCACAGCAGCACCCAAAGCAGGGTATATCCGAAGCGGGTACCGCCTTCGATGTTGGTGGCAAAGTTTCCGGGATCGATGTAGGCCACGCTGGCCACAAAGGCTGGGCCAAAGTAGTACCAGAGCTCCCCGCGGCGAAAAGCAGGGAGGGCGCGCACGCGCAACTTGCGTGAACTTGCCTGTTCAGCCGGTGGAGAGGTGATTGCCATGAACGGTCGATTTATAAATGCAAAAGAACCTAATCAGTATAAGGCAGCAGCCGTGGGCAGTTGCTTGTCTGGCGTTTGGATGCGCTGCATTCCACAAAAAAGCGGGACGCCTCATACTGTGGGTGCCCTACTCTTCGCGACACCGCTGTTGTGGAACGAAGGGTGGGATATCTCTTCCCTGGTCTTTCTAGGCGGCAAGCACATCGATGGTGGCAGCCTCGGGGGCCTGGGCCTGCGCAGCCTGCTCGCTTAACAGCGGCCTGCCTTTGCGCAATACAAACTCCAGCCAGGCGCCGGCAAGCTGCGAGGTAACCACCGCCAGCAGGATCAGGGTGGTATAGAAGGCGGCATTGATGATGCCTGCTTCATAGGCCACACTGGCCAGGACGATGCCGGGCCCGCCGCGCGCATTGGTGGCGACGGCGAGGTTGAATGCGTCAGAGGCGTTGAATCCGGCCAGGCGCGCCCCCATCAGCACCGAAATCATCTTGATCACACAGGCGATGACCAGGAAGGATGCGAGCATCTTCAGGGAGAAGCTCTTTCCCAGGTCCAGTTTGTATCCCACTATCGCAAAATAAATCGGGATAAAGCAGCCAAAGGAAACTCCCTTGACCGAGCTGAGCGCCTCAGAAAACCGCAAAGAGCCATGCGGGACCGCGAGCCCGGCAAGAAAGGCCGCAAACACCAGGTTGATCTTGAGCGCCGCAGCGACTCCAACATACGAAAACATCACCATCAGCAGGTAAGCGGTGGGAGAGCTCCTGGAGAACGTGTTCCAGCGCGCCTCATGCATGCGGGACAACAGGCGCGGCATCAGGACCAGCCCCACGATGAAGTACACCAGGGTGATAACGATCTGGCGCACGATCATATAAGAAGGGACGTCATGGGACTGCGCCACGGCTGTGGCAATGGCCAGCACCGCCCAGAGCGCGATGTCCTCCATTACGGCAACGCCCAGCACCAGGCGGGCAAAGCGCGTGTGGAGGATTTTAAGGTCGAAGAAGATGCGCGAAATCACCGGAATGGAGGTGACGGCCACGGCAATCCCCACCACCAGCAGCAAAGGAAGCCGCCGCTGTACCGTCCCCATCATCGAATCGAGCGAGATATGGGAGCCCACGATAAGCGCCAGCATGAAGGGAAAGCCAGTCCCGACAATCGTCAGCCAGCCAACCTCGCGGCGGTCCTCGCGTTGAAAGAGGCCTTTGGTCTCCGCGCCAGAGAGAAACATCAATAGCAGCAGGCCCAGCCAATACAGGATGTCGAGGGCAGCCTTGCCATTGCCCGCCGGGACCCCGGAGGCGGCTGCGCTGAACTTCAATACCGAAGGCCCCACCAGCACTCCGGCAAGGATTTCCCCAATCACGCGCGGCTGGCGCAGACGGGCGAAAAGATTTCCGAGAAGATGCGCGGCTGCCAGGATTATCAGTACGAAGAGGAAGAAAGATCCGATAGCAGATTCCGTCATAAGAAAAAGGGTCCCCTGAGCAGGCCAGGGCAGCTTCTGCTCAGGAAATTAAGATGTGAGCTGTCGCCGCCGCGCTGCCAGCAAAACCGAAATTTACTTCTTTTTCTTCGCCGTAGAGGGATCAAACAGGGAATCGTCGAGCCCCTTATTGTAGGTGACTTTGAAGAGAAATCTTTCCGATATCATGTCGCCATTTTTCAGCCGGGTAATCACATGGGCGGTGTTGAAGCCCTGCTCCATGCGATAGTTGGCATAGATCTCCGCATCTTCGTCCATCTCGCCGCTCTCCGGGTCGCGAATCTTGAATACCTTGCGGATGGGAAGGTGGCTCTCGGTATCGATGGAGAGGGTCACGCTCTCATCGTGGGAATTGAGAAGGGTCACATTATCCACCTGCTTGTTTTCGACGAAGGCGGTCCCTTCATAAAACAGGGCCGTCCCGGGGTCCTTCAGCCAGGCCCGCAGGATATTATCCAAACTGTATTTCCGCCGTTGCAGGTAATCCTTCAACTCTTTGGGCTGTATCTTCCCAACACCGCGATAGGTGATTTCATATCCCTGATCGCCGACATACAGCAGGACCCAGTCGCGCTGTTTTGTAAGCTCAATCCGGTCTTTATCGGGGAACTTGGTGAAACGCCAGAAAGGCACGATGGCGCCGGTGGATTGGCCATGATAAAAGCTGCTGGAACGGCCTTCCTGCTCCAGGTCGCGCAGGTTCAGGTAAGCGTCGCCGCCCAGGGCCTGGACCATCTGCTGCATTACCTGCTGCGCCTTTTGCGCGCTGGGGTCTTTCGCTGCGGCGTTTGCCGGGTTGCCGGGGGCGTTGGAAGAGGGGGTGTTGTCCGCAGGCTGGGTAGTCTGAGCGGTCGCGGTGAATGAGAGCAATAAGATAAAGAGTGTTGTCTTAATCATCTGGAATATTTAGATGCGGAAGAGAGCTGCTGGAGTGCGCTTTCGCCCAGGCTTCTGAGCAATGAGAGGGCCCGAAAGGTGTCCCGTGGCGTTCGCTTATCCAACCAATACCGCTCCTCCGTTCACGTTCATAATTTCACCGGTAATGAATCCCGCGTGTTCGGTGCACAGGAAGAGAATCGGCGCCGCAATCTCCTCCGGCGTGCCTACGCGTCCCAGCGGGATAGTGGAGAAGATGCGATCGCGGGTAGCCGGATCATTCAACGCGGGCGCGGACATGTCAGTGGCCACCCATCCCGGCGCGACGCAGTTCACGTAAATGCCCTCCCGCGCCAGTTCCGTGCTCAACCCTTTCACCATGCTGATCACGGCGCCTTTGCTGGCGGCGTAATCGCAATGGAAGGCCTCGCCGCGCTGCCCCGCAGTGGAGCTGACGATTACGATGCGTCCCGCAGCCGTTCCCGCCGCCGGACGCCCCTGGCGCTTCATCTCCGCCACGGTGTACTTGATCAGCCCGAATACGCTGTCCAGGTTTATGGCCATGGTTTGCCGCCACTGCTCCACGCTCATGCGGTCAATGGGGGCGTCGTTAGGGGGCCAGATGCCATGATTGGCCACCAGACAATCCACGCGTCCAAATTTCTTCACCGCCGTCTCCACCAGAGGGCGTGCCGCGTCGGCGCTATCGAGTTCGGCCCGAAGGGCGATGCACCTGGAGTCGCCCCCGCATTCGCGGGCAAGCTTCTCCGCCTCGGCTTTGGCCTTCTGATAATTGAAGACGACCTGCGCCCCGGCCTGAGTGAACATCCTTACCGCAGCCGCGCCGATCCCGCGCGAACCGCCAGTGATGACCGCTACCTTCCCTGCGATGGACAGCGACACTCCAGCAGATGACATAAGGGTTCAAGGTAAATGGAGGACGATGCTCCTTGCAAGCCTCAGGGGCGAAACGAATTGAGCAAGGAAGGTGCGAAGGCTAGGATTGAGGATCGGACTGTACTGAGGCGGGAACCGCTTCCGCCGCGAATGTTTCTTCCGCTTCACCGCGGCCCTTGCGCGGCTTTTTCTTGGCCACCGGCTCCGGGGGAGGCGGCTCGTGCGCGGGATCATAGAAGAGGATGCGCCCACAACTGCCGCAGGTGATGAGGTACTCGTTGGTCTTAAGCTCGTTCCAGGTCTGCGGGCGTATCATCACATTGCAGGCGCTGCAATGCTCCCCAATGGCCTCGGCCAGGCCGGTCTTTCGGGCACGCGAGACGCGGTCATAAAGCGCCAGGGAATCTTCGCCGATTCCCGTCCGCAGGCTGGAGCGGCTGGCCTGTAGCTCCGCCAGGCGCTTTTCGTCTTTTTCCGTCAATGCCCGCGCTTCCGTCTTCTCTTTCTCGACCGCCTGGGTCTGGAGCTTCAATTCGCCTTCAGTGGCCTTTACCTGGCGTTCCACCAGGTCGTTGCCTTCCATGATCTCCAGGATCTTGTCTTCGTTCTTCCGGATCTCTTTCTCGGCGAATTCGATCTCATGCATCAAGGCCCGGTACTGATCGTTTGTCTTTACATCGAGGGACTGATCGCGGAACTTGCTGATCTTGCTTTGCAGGGACTGAATCTCCGACTCGTACTGGCGGCGCTTGGAATCCTGCCCGCGCATCGCCTGTTTGGCCTGCTCCACCTGCGCCTTGGCATCGGAGAGCTTATGCTCGATCTCCGCAATGCGCCTGGGCAAGGCGGAAACCTCGTCATTGAGGCGGCCAATCTCGCGGTCCACTTTTTCGAGTTCGATCAACTTCTGTAGGTCGGAGTTCATTGCACCTGAGAGAAACAGGGATTAAAAAAATTTTAACATGTCCTGATTAGGTTTTTCGCCTGATTGAGCTGAATTGTGACTCTGGCTAGACTTATTCCATGATCGTGGATTTCGCCCGTCTGACGCTCGGATTGATGGTGGTGCTCTTTCACCGCCCGCTGGCCAACTTCATCATGGCCAGGGAACGGATGCTCGATCACCTGCTGCGCTCCCGCGGGATCCGGTTTCCCGAGCCTCCCAGCGAAAGCATGGCGCATAACATCTATTTCGTGCTCGGCCTCTTCATCAGCCTGATCTCGATGGCCCGCATCTGGCTGTCTTTGTCGTAAATCTCCCATTCATCAAACTTTTTTTCCGGCAACCTGCAAATTGTGGTTCCGTCCGCTTTGTGCCGGATTTTCCGGATTTGCGCAAAGCTGAGATTTTGTACATTCTTTTGGGTGCGATCGCACATCCATAAGAGCTGGTTGATGTGAACGATCTTCGCTCCAGCACCGCGCCTCTGTTTCCAGACGATTGGCCGCCTCTGCCACTCGAAAGCTGGAAGGACACCTACGATACCCTCCATATGTGGACGCAGATCGCCGGCAAGGTCCAGCTCGCGCTCACTCCGCGAATCAACCACTGGTGGAACGTGGCCCAGCGGGTGACTGCGCGAGGGCTGAAGAGCACCCTTCTGTACGGCGGCCGCGCCCTTGAGATTGAGTTCGACTTCGTGGACCACCAGCTCGTGTTCCGAAGCGAGGACGGCCGCACCCGCTCTCTGCCGCTGATTGCGCGCTCGGTCGCCGATTTTTACAGGGAGTTCATGGCCACGCTGCAAGCCCTCGACATCGAGGTAAAAATCTGGCAGATGCCGGTCGAGTTCCCTAATCCGGTCCGCTTTGACCAGGACCTCGCGCACGCATCCTACGATCCCGAGTTTGCCAACCGGTTTTGGCGGATTCTGGTGAGTGTCAGCGCGGTGCTGGAGGAGTTCAGGGCCAACTTCATTGGGAAATGCAGCCCGGTACACTTCTTCTGGGGGAGCTTCGACCTGTGCGTCACCAGATTTTCAGGCAGACCGGCGCCGGTGCGCGCTGGGGCGGACCTGATTACCCGCGAGTCCTACTCCCATGAAGTCCTGAGCGCCGGCTTCTGGCCGGGGAGCGGCAACATTACTGGTCCGGCATTCTATGCCTATGCGGCCCCCGAGCCGAAGGGATTCAGCGATTCCCGGGTGCGTCCGGGCGCCGCCTTTTACGACCGCCAGTTGGGCGAGTTCATCCTTATGTATGACGATGTACGCACCGCCAGCTCCCCGCGCGGGGCGCTGCTTGAATTTCTTCAGAGCACTTACGAGGCCGGCGCAACCCTTGCCAACTGGGACCGCGCCGCGCTTGAAAGACAATCTACCCCTGCCGCGAATGTGGCCTGAAAGGAGCACTCCATGAGCGCCCAATGCGCCCATCTCGACCAGATCAAGATCACGAAAAGCGATAAACATGTGTGTGAGGATTGCGTAAAGACAGGCGATACCTGGGTCCACCTGCGCCTCTGCCTGGAGTGCGGGCATGTGGGCTGCTGCGATTCGTCGAAAAACAAGCATGCCACCAAGCACTTTCATCGCGTCAAGCACCCGCTTATCCGCTCCAACGAGCCGGGAGAAGACTGGGTCTGGTGCTATGTGGATGAGCTTTCCCCGGGAGAGCTGCGGCCGCAGGGGTTCGTCCCCGCACGCGGCTGAAGAGGCGAAATCCGAATGACCGTCGCTGACCTGCTGGTTGATTCCACCTCTCCCTTGTTACACTGCATGTTCATGTCCCGATGGTCCAAAAGCGCCATACAGGAGCCGCGGATGAAAGGTGCCAGCGCCGGTCCGATTTCCCTGCTCATTGCCCTCTATTTTTCGTCCGCGCTTTTTGCTCAACAGGCGCAGCCGGCAGCCCCGGTCCCATCTATTCAGGCGCAAAACGCGCCGGCCACGCAGTTGACCATCGCTGGGATATTTGCCGAGGGCGGCGTGACCGGCAGAGCGCCCGAGAGCATCGCCTGGAGCCCCGATGGCAATCGCGTTTCCTATATATTGCGGGACGACTCCGGGGAGCACGGCCAGCTCTGGTATGTAGACCTGCGGCGCGAAGAGCCCGCGATCCTGGTAGCCAGCGAGAAGCTGGCGAGCCTGGCGCCTCCGGAGGCCGCGGCCGCCGGCCAGACCAAGGACGATCGCGAGAAGGAGCGTCGCTCGCGCTATTCGGTTGCCGCTTATCACTGGGCGCCAGACTCCCAACATTTGCTCTTCGAATCCAAGGGCCAACTGTGGCTTTATCGCCTGCTGAATGGGACCGCCATCCAGCTTACGAGCTCCAGCGATCCGCTCTTCGATCCCAAATTCTCTCCGGACGGCTCGCGCATCTCTTATGTGCGCAAGCACAACCTGTATGTGCATCCGCTGAATGGAGAGCGCGAAACGCCGCTCACCACCAGCAAGAACAACGATGACAATATTCTCAACGGCGAAGTGGATTGGGTGTACGCGGAAGAGCTGGACGCGCGCAGCAATTATTTCTGGTCGCCCGACGGCAAGCGCATCGCATATCTGCAGATGAACGAGACTACGGTGCCGGAATATCCCATCACCGATTTCATTCCCACGCATCCCACCGTGGACAAGCAGAAATATCCCAATGCCGGCGACCCCAACCCGGAGGTCCGCATTGGAGTGGTGGATGCCGGAGGCGGGCACCAGCACTGGATCAGGCTCTCTCCGGAGCTCGATAAAAACAAGGACTATTACATCCCGCGCTTCGGCTGGATCAATAAAGACCTGCTCTACGCGCAGGTCCTGAATCGCGCCCAGAACCAATTGGACCTGTATTTCATCGATGCCGGCAGCGGACGCTCGCAACTGGCGCTCAGCGAAAAAAGCGATACCTGGATCGAGGTCAACGATAATTTCCGCGTCCTCAGATCGGGCGACCGTTTCCTGTGGTCGGGCTGGCGCAATGGCCACACCCATCTTTGTCTCTACAGCTTCAATCCCGGCGCCGCCCTGAATGCCCCGGCAAAATTCGAACGCCAGCTCACCCAGGGCGACTTCGAAGTGATGAGCGTGAACGGGGTGGACGAAGCGGCCGGCACGGTCTACTTCACCGCCAACAAAGACGACCCGCGCCAACATCAGCTCTATGCGGTAAAACTCGATGGCGGGGAGATGCGCAAGATCTCGCAGGAAGAGGGCACCCATCAGGTGACCTTCTCCGATCAGGGCCCGCATTATGTGGATAACTTTTCCGCGCTCATGACCCCGCCGCAGCTTTCCTTATGCGATGCCGGGCAGGGCGGTTGCAAGGCCTTCTGGCGCTCTCGCGATCTGGCCGGCTTCCATTTGATCAAGCCGCAATTTGTTGACTTCACCGCCGAAGATGGAACGGTGCTTCATGGAGAAATCCTGTTGCCCTTGCAAACCAGCGGGAAGAAGGTCCCGGTGCTGCTGAATCCGTATGGCGGACCAGGGGCGCAGCAGGTCCGTAATGCCTGGGGAGGCACTACATTTCTTTTCCATCAGTTGCTGGCCGAGGACGGCATTGCAATCCTGCAAGTGGATAACCGCGGGATGGCTGGTCGCGGCCAGAAATTTGCCTCGGCACTGCGCCACAATTTTGGGGAGGTTGAGTTAAAAGACCAGTTGACCGCCCTTGATCAGGCGCTTAAGCAGTTTCCCCAACTCGATGCCGACCGGCTGGGCTGGTGGGGCTGGAGCTATGGAGGGTATATGACCATCTATGCCCTCACCCATTCCGACCGCTTCCTGGCCGGCTTCGCCGTCGCCCCGGTCACCGACTGGAAGGATTACGATTCCATCTACACCGAACGCTACATGGGCCTGCCCAAAGATAATGCCGAGGGCTACCGCAAGAGCTCTCCGGTGAATACGCCGGAAACCCTGCACGGCGATCTGGTGATCGTACACGGCACCAGCGACGACAACGTGCATATGCAGAATACGATCCAGATGGCGAATGCGTTTATCAACGCCGATAAGCAGTTCAGCCTGGTGCTGTATCCGCGCAAGACCCACGGCATCGCCGGGGCGGCGGCGCGCACGCAGCTCTTTACCCGCATCCACGATCATTTCAACCGTACGCTGCTGGGCGCGGGCGCCAAAGCTGTAAATCAGGTCGAGGGGTCGCCGGGCACGCCCTCTTCGGCCAACTCTGACCAAACCGGCAGATAGTTTCATGGACGCCTCGTCTCGACCCTCGACTATTTTCGGCGATTTTGAGCTGACCATCCTGAGCGATGGGACGTACCTTCTGGATGGTGGCGCGATGTTTGGCGTAGTGCCGAAGCCCATGTGGGAGAAGAAGATTGCGCCGGACCCGCAGAACCGGATCGTCTGTGGGACCAATTCCGTGCTGGTCCGCACCGCCGGAGGAAAGATTATCCTGATCGAAACCGGGATCGGCAACAAACTGCCGGAAAAGCTCGCCGAGGTCTACCAGTGCAAAGGCCAGTTGCTGAACAGCTTCGCCGCCGCGGGAGTCAAGCCGGAAGAGGTGGACATCGTGATCAACTCCCATCTGCACTTCGATCACTGCGGCTGGAACACGCACCGGCGTGGCAATGAGGTGGTCCCCACATTTCCGAATGCCCGGTATTATGCGCAGCGCGGGGAATGGGAGCACGGGCAGGCGCAATATGAGCGCGACCGCATCAGCTACATCAGCGACAACTACGATCCCCTGGTGCGCACCGGCCAGATGCAGCTTCTTGAGGGCGACGCCAGGATCCTGCCCGGCCTCTCCGTGGCCCTCTACCCCGGACATACCCGGAACATGATGGCCATCCTGCTTGAAAGCGGAGGGAAGACGGCGTGCTATATCTCCGATTTGGTCCCCACCACCTCCCATCTCAGCCTTGCCTGGGTGATGGGCTACGATCTCTATCCGCTGGAAACTATCGAGAACCGAAAGCGCTTCTATTCCCGCGCCCTTCCCGAGGAATGGCTGGTGATCTTTACCCACGACCATCAGACCCCCATGGCCTATCTTCAGCAGGACCAAAAGGGACGGATTGAGGCCCGCCCACTGGAACGATAGGGTGCCGCGAAGCTGAAGGTGGAAGGCGTGATTGACAGAATTTGTGGCAATAATATACTTGGCTGACTTTTGCGCTACAATGGTACATGCTTGTGCCGCTTCCGACCGATCACCCGTTCGCTGGAATTGCTGTCAAGCTACAGCGGGCCGATGAGAACATCGCTAATCTCGGCAATGAGATTTTCCGGTTCTTTCAGGAATGCAAATACCCGATTATCCCCGAGCCAAAGAACGAGCGCTGGCAGGATGCGGTTAAGTACCATCAGACGCTTACAATTCCTAAGCGGTTCGGGGTTTTGGCTGGCGAGATCATTCATCATTTCCGTTCGTGTCTCGACCACATCGTTTGGATTTTTTCCGATCCCGCCTATAGGCAAGCCCCTGGGAATGAGAACTCGATTCAATTCCCGATCCTCGTTAAACCTCCCAACGCGAACGACCTGAAACGATTTGAGCGACAGGTAGGCGGAATCGCCAACCCCAGCATAGTTCGCCAGCTCATCTCCGATTTTCAGCCCTACAAGTTGGGAGCAGACGCGATTGACCATCCCCTCTGCATCATCCACGACATGGACAGATTCGATAAGCATCGGGAATTGGTCATTGTGCAAGGTACTGGAAACCTCGTCTTCCCTCCGGATACCCCGCCCGAGATTGTTGCAGCGGCAAGCGCGCATCGAGAGGGAAAACCTATATCCATTAACGAGCGCTGGGCCGTGGTAAAAGCATTGAATGACCAAGTCATAGTCCTGCCCCAGGTAGCGTTCGCGAAGATTGGAAAGAGGGAAGGTGAGTTTCTTGTTCCATCGCTGCAACAACTCGCTAGCGTTATTGAGAAGGTCGTCGCCGCATTCATGGGGGCGCTCTGATCGTGGTTGACTTTCGAGACGTACCACTGCATTATCTCCTTACGGAGATTTATGCAGTTATGGCGAATCACCCAAAACCTTCCGCCAAGAATATAAAGGGTGATTTTGACCGATTTACAGACTTCATGAAGCGGCTTATATCCGTGCCGCACTCGGAAATCAAAGCAAAACTGGATACCGAGAAACGAGCAAAAGAACGGAAGCGAACGTCTAACGCTTCCGTTTCCCGCGCTTCCCGCGAAAATGATTAAAAGGCCGCCTGTTCCACCTTGCCGGTCACCTCAGCAAAGGTCAACCGCTTTCCCGCGATCTGCGATAAAGCTCTCTTGAATCTCTCGGCATCGCTGACCTTGTTTCCATGTTCATCTTTCCGATGATTGTAGCGGAATACCTGCTCATCAAGATAGCGGAACAGAT
>CAYTQA010000008.1:0-10137 GCA_964439495.1 uncultured Terriglobales bacterium
CCAAATTTATCTCCGCGCCGTTGAAGTCATGGACGCGTATCTGGGCCGCCGCAACACCGGTGTATGTATTCAACATGAACCAAAGATCGTCCGGCGAGGCGTTCCCCAGACTCTGCATGCGAGCGAGAGCTAGAAGCTTCAGCGCGTCTCCATAACTGCTCAGGCCGGCATCCTCCTGGCCAAGTTCTTCGAATATCCGGCCTCGAAGGGTAAGGACCTTCGCCATTGCCATAGCGCGGTCCTGCGGCGCGACCTTCCCGGCGGCGGCCGCAGCCAAGTCTGATTCCTGGAGCGCCTGCTGCCATTCGCTGAGATAAAGATGGTATTCCGCGAGTTCGATACGGCAAGCATGCTCGGCCATTGCAGCTAGGCCCTGCGGCGCAACGCTCCGCATCAACCGCATGATAGTGAGGCCGGCAAGGATCTCTCCCTGCGCGGCTTCCTTGAGCGCTGCGTGGAGCAGGTCGCCTGTGAACTCCGTCGTATCAATATTTTCCGCCCCACTGATCTGCCGCGCTCTTTCAACGTCCATCTGGACGCGGGTAAAATCGCGCCGCGCCAGGTCGATCAATGACAGGCCGCGATACGATCCGAAGAGCAGCAGCGACCGGTCTGGCGGCTGCGCCTTTGCGGCAATCGCGATGACACTTTGAAAAGCGCTTGCCGATTCCTCAAGCTTCCCCTCCTGGAGCAGCCGGTTTGCCTAGTCGAGAAGCACAAAACCTTGGTCGCTTCGCAATCCAGCCTGCGCCTTCGCGGGCAGGCTCGTCGCCGCCAGGACGGGCCAAAGGAGCATGATTGCCACGAGCGAGCGCCTGGCTCTGGCCATCACTCTTGCCGGTCTCCAGATCACTTCAAGGCGCAAAGGAAGTCCGCGACCTCGCGCTTGCCCTCACTCACCGCGACCTGGCAGGGGGTCTTTCCGGTCTCATCCCTGGCTTGAGGATTCGCTCCGTGCTTTACCAGCAACTCTGCGATTCTTCTGCGATTATTGAATGCCGCAAGATGAAGGGCGCTGAAACCGCCCACGTCGACCGCGGTCGTGCTCGCTCCCTTGGAGAGAAGCAGTTCGGCGATGGCCTCATTGCCGACGCGGACCGCGTCCATCAGCGCGGTGAATCCTGCATCATCAGCCGCGTCGATGCGTGCCCCACGCTCCAGCAGCAGCTTGACGGTGGTATAGTTTCCGAAAATCGCGGCGCGTTGCAGCGGAGTTCCGCCCACAGCATCCTTTGCGTTGGCATCCGCGCCTTTTTCAAGCAGGAGTTGGGTTCCTTCGCCGTCGCCGGCCGCCACAGCCATCGTGAGCGGTGAGTTTCCATTTTCATCCTTCGCATTGACGTCCGCTCCGCGCTCCAGAAGGAATTTCAACATTGCTTCCTGCCGGGCCGCCGCAGCGGCATGCAGCGGGGTCGCTCCTTTCTTCGTCTTCTCGCGGACCGACCCGCCTTTCGCCAGCAGCAGATCCACCATGGCCTGGTTTCCCGTTTGTACCGCGCAAATCAGCGGGGTTTCACCATTGCTATCTTCCGCATGAATAATATCTGGATCGCTGGCGAGCAGGGTTGAGACGCGTTGTAAGTCACCGGCCTTGACCGCGTCATGGATCGGCGCGGCGTGGACGCTCCGTGCCGCTAGAAACATAAAAGCCAGCAGTGTAGTTAAGCAAGGGCCCAGAAACAGCGTTTTCTTCCGCTGAGCCATTTCATCCTCCATACTCTGCTTGAAGTGACCGGCAGGGACGCGCCCAGCGCGCTCCAGCAGGTGGAAATTGACCCTTTGTTTAGCTGATGGTACACTTCGACGACTTCAGCAGATACCATTTTTTTGTGCAGTTTTCACGGGCCCCTTGAATGGCAGCAGGCGCCATGAAATTTAGCAAAAGCGCCAACCGCTCTAATTTCTATAAGGAGAGTTCAACGTGACAAAGATGCACTTCTCTTTAGTATGTTCAGTTGTTTTGTTACTGGCCATCGCCTGCCTGGTTTCGGGCGCCCCGCCGGCGGACTTAAACAAGATCCACACGTGCACCGAGCTATTTCCCGGCCATACTTCCATTCAACCCGGAGTCAAGGGGACTGCCACCATCAAGTGCATGTGGAAGGGGAAAAAGTCCCTTAAAGTGGCCTTCCTCGATGGCAATCCGCAAGTGCAGGAGAAGGTCAAGAGCGCAGCCAGGGGATGGACTCCCTACTCCGGCATCGCTTTCGATTTCGGCAACTATTCCGACGCAGACATTCGCATCACCTTCACCAGGCCCGGTTCGTGGTCTTATGTGGGAGCTTGCCAGGACGTCTCCCTTTCCGAGCCAACCATGAACTTCGGCTGGCTGACGCCCGATACTTCCGATGAAGAATACAGCCGCGTCGTGCTGCACGAATTCGGACACGCGCTTGGCCTGGTGCATGAGCACCAGAACCCCGCCGCCGCGATTCATTGGAATATGGATGCTGTGTACGATTACTACCAGCGAACGCAGCACTGGAGCCGGGCGGAGACCTACGCGAACGTCATCCAGAAATATAGCGGAAGCGAAACCAATCATACTGTGTACGATCCTCAGTCGATCATGGAGTACTCCATCCCAAGTGAGCTGACCACGGATGGCTTCTCCGTGGGATGGAATACCGGCCTCTCCGACCTCGATGAGACGTTCATAGCCCAGTTGTATAAGCCGGAATAGATGAGCACTGCGAAGGCCCGCTTCCTTCACCTCTGGTAACGAGCTGCGCCCTGCTCGGCAATCTCGCGAGCTATTTCTTGTCTTGCAGCAGCCGATCCATGCGCGTGCCCAGGTCACGGACAACGCTCTGCCATTGCTGCTGGGCAGTTTGTCCCGCGGGTTTTTCCAGCTCGATCGCCTGAGCGCGAAAGAGGTAGGCGAATTGCGAGGCGGTGTCGTAATCCGTGACCCAGGCGAGGCCCTCGCTGTTGTGCCTGGCGCTTCTCATATCCTGGATTACGGAATTGTGCTCCGGCGCGTAACCGACGAACCAGCTCTCCAGCGTTTTGCCGCGTTCAACCGGCTGGTCCTTCATGCTGTTCCAGAAGACCTTCCCGGCTTCGAAGGCCATCAGGTTCTCCCGTTCCGCGGCGCTGATTTTCGTGAAAAAATCATCCTTGAAGCGCAGCTCGGAGCCGTTGGCTGTGATTGGACTGAAGGTATCGCTCTTGAAGCGGTTCAGTTGCGCATTTTCCGTGAGCCATGATCGCAGCTTCCCGTCTTTCCATTTATCGAGCGCGTTTTGGACGACCGTTTGTTCCCGGTTGTCCCACGCGCCTGTCCACCCTGCCCTGGATTGGGGCCTGTTCACTCCGGCCAGGGCCTTTTCAAAACGTTCGTTGAACTTGTCCAGCAGCGCCCGCCACTGCTCGATCTGCTTGAGCTCGAAATCCCACTGCGGCTGTATCGAAGTCTGCCAGTCTTTGAGCTTCTGCTCTTCGGCCAGCAGTTCGCCGCGTTGTTTTTCAAGCGCCTCGCGGCGCGACTGCAATTCGGTATAACGCGCATTCAGGCCATTGTTCCGTGCTTGCAGAGCGGCCCTGCGTGTGTTCAGGCCCGATTCCTCCTGTATCAGACCGGCGCGCTCTGCGTCCAACTGCGTTTTCCGGTTGTTCAACACGCTGCTGCGCGAGTTCAGCGACTGCTGCCATGCATTGCATCGCGCAAACGCCTCCGGAGGCAGGGGCACGCCGAGGCATTGCGCCGAATAATTGGCGACCTCGGCGTTGTGCGCAGCCGCCTCCGCATTGTGACTGTTTAATCGCGCCTTGAAGTCCGTATAGCGCCCGCTATAGCCGGCCAAATCATTCTGGTAAACCCGCAGATCGGCCGCGTAGCTGGCAGCCTTCCGGTTATGCTCCTCGATTTCAGCCGCGAGTCCCGCTTCGTTCCCACGAAACGTGGCCACGTCCTCGCGGTATTTAAAGATCCTGTCCTCCATCTCCATCTGATCGTGGTCCAGCGCGCGCGTACGCTCCAGCAACCAATCACGGCTGGGCACGGCAGTCGCGAACATGAGGGTCCCGAACTCATTCAGGAAGTCCGCGCGCGCCTGCGCGGGCAATGAGCTGACCCGCGGATCGCTGCGCAATTGCTCCGCTTTGCGTGCGGATGCGTTGTTTCGAATGTAGTTTTCGAGCTTGCCCAATCGCTCGAAGGAAAGAGGCGGTATATCAGTGGGCGCGACTGACTTCACGGGAGATGCAGGCGCGGGTTCCGGCATCGCCATGGCCCCGGCGGGCCCGAGCAGCTCGAGCTTCGGCCCAGACTTTACCTCAGGTTGGCCTGCTTCCAGGCCGGTCTCGGGAATTCTCGCCGGCGCCATGCCCTGTGAGTGGGCCGTCTCTTGCTTGCTGTCATTGGCATATACTGTGCCGCACGCCGCACTCAATATCCCGACGACTACAAACAATCCAACGACAATCCCGGCTGGCATGTGCTTTCTTCGCGGGACCGGGACCCGCATCTTCGATGCTTGTGTCTTCACGGCAATTCTCCTGCTCACAGCTTGTCCTCCCTTTTAAAAGGTTGAGATTACAAAGTTTTGAGCCCGAGGCCTGTGTTTTACGAATTGTAAGCTGATTCCCTGCTCGCGTCTGCTACTTTCTTCCTCCACGCGCACGATAACTCACCGAGGCGGGCAAACTGGATGAAGCAGTAGAGGCACAGTTCAGAGCAAAGTGCGCGGCGCTCCGAAGTATCGGACCGAATGGCTTCAATCGCTTGAAAGCGGCTTTATATCGAACCTTGGGTCGTGGATGCGCTGCAATGCTCAGGGCATGGAAGCGTGGTTTTCGTTTTCAGCGCGTACAGAATTGAAATTGCAGGGCCAGCAATTACGTTCGTAACTGCTGGCCATGCGATGGAGGAACTGACGGCGCATGACGGATTCTAAGATGGTAACGCCATGTTCAATCGAATCCTGCTGTCTCTTGTCGTACTCGCCCTGAGCGCCGCCGCAGATGACCGCCTGATTCAACTCAACTCTGCCGTGCTCAAGATTTCACCGGCCAATGAGATCAGCGTCGTGCTCTCTCCCGGCGCCTACAGCGAAGACATCTCGAACGGCTCAACCGCTCCCCTTCTCTCGCCGGATACTCAATGGATTGCACTCACCGGCAAGGACAACAACATCTATTTGAAGTCCACGACCCAGTCCAGGCCTAAGCTGCAAGTGAATCATGACGGAAGACCACAAACCCTCAAGTACGCCTCGGCCGAGACTTTTATCGTCGGATTCACGCCTGATTCCAAGGCGCTTCTCTATACCGTTGTAGCGGGAGAGACCGAATGTATCGATTGCGACCGTCCCGACTATATCGCGCGAAAAAGCGGGTATGGTCGCTATCTCTACTCACTCCACACCCACACATCGAAGAAACTCCCCTTTCCAGAGAGCATCTGGCCGCTCCATTTTATTGACGGCACACATCTGCTCGCAGAGAAGAGCGGAAGCAGCGACCAACTGCTCGAGATGGACCTGATCACCGGGACCGCGAAGGACCTGCCTATGCCGTATAAGAACTTCGGCCAGTGTGCGCCGTCTCCCGATCGGGCCCGAATGCTCTGCGTCAGCGGCGACTCAAAGACCAGCCAGGTCACCGAGCACGATCTCCGCTCCGGCACGGCCCGCACGGTCAGCGCGCCCGCGTCGTTTGCCGGCATTGAATGGCCCTCTTACTCACCCTCCGCAAAACATACGGCTTGGGTCCTCCGGGTCGGGAGTGTTCGCTCGCAGCCGGTCACTTCCCTGGCAATCGATGGACATCTCCTCGCACGGAAGTGGCAGGGAGTTTTGAATTATGCGTGGATCGACGACGATCGAATCGCGGTCCTGGACTCCGGTATGGTAGAGGTCCTCAACCTGGAGGGCAAAATGCTAGCCACCAAACCTCTGCCGCAGGCCCAATAAAGATAAAGATACAGATAGCTCGACGAAGAATTTCCTCCTCTTTCCCTCACGTCTATGGTTGGTGTGAGGAACCCGAAAATCGTTATCAAGTGCGCATGAGGCACATTTTATGGCAGGTTCGCCGCTCCCTTCGGGAAAATATGAACGTCAGAGTATAATTTGACCGCGAGGATTCAATGCGGACGCCCTACGGCCTGGAGATCATAGAGAATTGCCTCATTTGTCCGCTCCGTCACGACGGCATTTTTTGTGATCTGCCGCCGCGTGAACTCGAAGCCTTAAAGGCCATGTCCTCTTTGGCGACTTACCCAAAAGGTTCCATCCTTTTTGTCGAAGGCCAGGAGGCCCGCGGTGTTTTCATTCTGTGCAATGGAAGAGTAAAGCTCAGCGCAGGCTCGGCGGATGGCAAATCCCTGATTATGCGTATCGCCAGCGCCGGCGAGATCATCGGCTTGCCAGGCACTATTTCCGCAAAACCCTACGAACTCACCTCCGAGGCGCTGGAGCCACTGCAGGCAAATTTCATCGGACGCGAGTCGTTTCTTACCTTCCTGCGCGAGCATGGAGGCGCGGCCCTGAAGATCGCGCAAATCCTAAGCGACGTCTATTATGCAACCTGTCAAGAAGTGCGTTATCTGGGGCTGTCCAGTTCTGCCGCGGAAAAGCTGGCCCGCTTCCTTCTCCACTGGAACGCCAGTCACGGCGAAGGTTCCGATCGCTCGCGCTCCGTTTTGACCCTGACCCACGAAGAGATCGCGGAAATGCTGGGGACCGCCCGGGAGACGATTACTCGGCTTTTGGCCGATTTCAAGCGCCGCCAACTGATTGAAATCCACGGTTCCAGCCTGATCGTTAGGAATAAACCAGGACTCAAGCAGTTTTTGACTTCATAATCTTCGTTGTTCTCACGGTCAATTACAGACTCTCCACATACGCGATCAGGGCCTTCAGATCATCCGGCGGGAGCTCGACGGGGGGCATGCCGCCGGCAGTCATCTTCGCGGTGGGATGTTTGAGGATTTCGCCCATCTGGTCCGGTGAGAATTTTGCTTTTGCACCGGCAAGGGCTGGGGCCGCGGCTGTTCCCACTCCATTATCGCCATGGCAGGCATTGCAGGATTGCGTTTCGAAGATGATTTTTCCCTTAGCGGCCAGCGGGTCCGCGAGGGCTACATTGGCGGCAACCAGGGATGCGGAGGCAAGTTCCGGCTCGAAGGGTTGACGAGCGTATTTGTCTTCTTCCTCCTTCTGTGCGGCCAGTTTCTGCGCGACCCCGGGATCATGGCGATCCAGATATTGACTGCGCAGCCCGAGCCCGATGAGCGAAAACATCAGGAATGCATATGCACCCATCGCCACAGGCCGCTTCCACGGACGCCGTTCGACGCCGCGATCCAGAAAAGGAAGCGCGAGAACGGCGAGTACGAGGAGGGTCGGAATTATAAGCACGCCAATGATCGCCCCCGCCCCATGCCAGTACTTCAGCCACTGAAATATCGGCAAGTAGTACCATTCCGGACGCGGAATGTACTGCGCATCGGCGGGGTTGGCGGGCGGGCCCAGCTTCACGGGGACGAAAAAGCAGAGCAAACCGAGCCCCACAATCAGCAGCGCCGTCATGGAGAGGTCCATCAGCACCTGGCGGGGATAGAAGAGTTCCGCCTTCTGTTTTGCATGGTACGGGTCTTCATCAACTGGCCCTGCCGCTCCAGCCCTGCGGAATAGAAAAATGTGGGCGGCCACAAACGCGAAGATCATAGCGGGGACCAGAAAAACGTGGGCCACGAAGAAACGCGAAATCGTGAGGGTCCCCATCTCTGTGCCGCCGCGGACCATCCGCTTCATGCCTTCCCCAATCCAGGGGACCTCGCTGATGGCATTGGTCCCCACTGCGGTCGCAAAATAAGCCCTTTGGTCCCAGGGGAGCAGGTATCCGGTGAACGCCATTGCCAATACCAGCCCGAAGAGAATGCATCCGGAGAGCCAAAGAAGCTCGCGCCGACCTTTGTATGATCCGTAGATGTAGGTTTGAGAGAGGTGGAGGAGCAGCACGACCACCATGGCGCTGGCCCCATAGGCGTGAAGGCTGCGGAGAAAAGAGCCAGCCGTAACCGCTTTTGTGATATAAGCGACCGTCGTGTGCGCGTGATCGGCGGAAGGAACATAGTAGAGCGCGAGAAAAATTCCGGTAATCACCTGCGAAATAAAAATAAACAAGAGCCCTGAGCCGAAGATGTAAGCGAAGCGGGCGCCGCCGGGAATAGGCTCATCGAGAGCGACACGAAGCAAGCCATCAAGGCCGGTGCGCCGGTTGATCCATTCTCGTAATCCCGCGGTGGATGGATGGGTGTCTTCTTCTGTTTTATGCGTCAAATGCATTTCCTCAGCCTATGATTTCCTTGTCCGGGACGAGTTGCCGGAAATATTGGAAGCGCACCAGCAGTTGTCCATCCTGGACAGAACTCTCCAAAGTGTCCATCCCTCGCAATGAGGGTCCGCTGATGCGAGTTCCATCGGCAGTAAAAGTGGCGCCATGACATGGACAGACAAACTGGTTCTTTTCCTTGTTCCATGGGACCGTGCAGCCCAGGTGCGGACAGATGGAGGTGAGGACGCGAAGCTGGCCCTGGCTATCTTTGGTCACATAGACGGCTTTTTCAGAGACCGCTTTGCGCCATCCATCCACCTGTTCAATCTGAATGGTGCGCATTACGGGCCCTGTCAAGGACGAGAACTCACTGAGCTCTCCCACGGGAGAACTCTTAAGCTCGGTAGTGCGGCGGAGCAGGGGAAAAAGCGTAAACCGGACCAGCGGCACCGAAAGCAGGCCTCCCACCACGAAGGAGCCGACTCCTATCAATACGCCGAGAAATGACCGTCTAGTTTGAAGGTGCGGTCCGGATGATGAGGCGTCAGCGTCCGCATTTTCCCGACATCCAGCGGATTCACACATGCATTTCCCTCAGTTCTAGATAAAGCCAACAGAAGCGCTGTTATTTCTTCTTTGACAGCTCCCGGATATAAGCCACAAGTTTGGTTACCTCGTCTGGCTGGATCTTCGCGCCAAAAGCCGGCATTTTCCCTTTGCCCTTTGTAATCGCCTCGGCCAGCACTGCGTCGCTCTGTTCCTGAATTTCCCTGGAGCGCAGGTCCTTCGAGTGCAGGGCTTTGCCGGTTGCGCTGCTTCCACTGCCATCGGCGGAGTGGCACAGGACGCAGTTCGCCTTATAAATCTTCGCGGGATCGGACTGGGCCCGCATTGTTGTTGGGAAAATCACGGAACATAGGATTGCTGTTGGAATAAGGCGTGAAAAAGGCGCTAGCATATTTTCTCCTGACAAATTTGGGCCGAATGTCGCGCAGGTTCCTTCTTTCGTCTGGTACCGCAACTCCCCGGCCAGTTTTGATGTTGCATTCGTTTCTGGGCGGAATTTTACAGCGTTTCGACTGTCCTAGAAAACAAACCTTGCCAGGACGTAGATCGTGTTGTTGCCCGCCGCATCCCGTCCCATACCGTCATAGTTCACTCGAGCGCCATTGAAGCGGAGATAGTCCGTGTATTGCACCGCCAGATCGATGTTCTGTTCGGGCCACCACGACAGGTTCAGGGTATAGCCGCTGCTTTGAGGTGCTCCATTGGCGCTTCCGGAAACCGCCGCCTGAGCAAACAGCAGTGGGTCCCGGGTGCCGGTTACATCAAATACGCCAGCGGCGCCAGAAAATCTGGTGCCGAAGTGATATTCAGCGTTTACCTGGGCGGTATTCAGATGGTGGGCAGTCTGAGCTGCGCCGCCAGTGGCGAATGTCGCCTCCAGCGACGAGTTCTCCCGGATATAAGTGCCGCGGATGGAGAGCACATCGTTTTTGAATTGAGGGAGCGTCCGGTCATATTGAAAGTCAGCCGCCCAGTCGGTGTAGCCATCCATCAGGCCGGTGATTGCGTTCGGCGTGCTCTTCACATGTATGCCGTAGCTCCCGATTTCCAGGTAGTTGTTCTTGCTGGAACCCTGCCAGGCCGCGCGCCAGTAAGGCGCGACTCCACGGATATTCAGGCCGAATCCTGCGCCTGCATTGGGCTGGGCGCCTCCAATATGGTCCGATCGATAGATCGTTCCGGCCAGATACCAGTGCTCGTTCCACATGGCGTAACCGCCCACCCCAGCTACATCCTGGGCCAGGCCGCCATTGATCAGCGCGCCCGCGGAAGGTCCAGGCGCCACAT
>CAYTQA010000008.1:10147-20687 GCA_964439495.1 uncultured Terriglobales bacterium
TTGAACGTCACTCCATAGGTGAGGGGCTTGCCGAATAATTTGCTTCCGTGATCGGCGTAGCGGATGTCGGTATTGTCCCAGCTAAAGTGATTGTCCTGGTTGGAATAGGTGACTTGCACAAAGCTGCCTATGTGGCTTGTCCAGTCGCCAGCCAGAAATAGAGATGCCGCCTGAGGAAGCTGAAAGCTGCCATTCTGGGTCCCCGGCTGAGGCGCTTTGGTCGCGGTGAGCGATGCATCGAGGATGGCAGAGAGCGGAAATCCCTCCAGAAGGTGCAACGCGGAATTGTGGTCTTTCTTATCCTCAGTTACTTCAGGCTTGGTGGTGAATGTGTAGCCCTCCAGTTTAAAGGACCTCCCAAATGGCGTCAGTTCAGGAGGAGCGTAGTGGCAGGTAGAGCAAGCAAGTCCTGTCTGCCGTGAGTAGCTGGGAACCGCGTGCGCGCTGGGAACAGAGGCGATCAGCAACAATGCGCTTACGAGCACCGATGGGACGACGCGAGCGAGCGCTCTTGGAGCCAGAGCGAGGATAGATGAGAGGTTTCGCATGACCGGATCATAGGACTATGCTTAAACAGACTCTGTGATCTCCGTCACACGAATTTGTGACTTCCCTCACATTCGAACTATATGGACCGATGCGTTGAGAGGTAGTCCCTCCCCCTGCTCCGCAGCAGGGCCATCAAGCCATGCCCTCCGTAAAAATCTTGTCTTTGTGTAAACTCCGGAGCGGCCTGTTCGTCCATCTATCTAAGGAGATACGCCGGGGATGCTGGATGCAATGCAACTAGTGGGCCTGAGATCCGAGGCGGCATCGGGTCTGGAAGATTTCGATCACCTGATTCGCCAATATCAGCAGCGGGTGTATCGGCTGATCCTGGCGCAGATTGGGGAGCCGGAGATTGCGGAAGAGCTTACCCAGGAATGCTTCGTGCGCGCTTATCAGCACCGCAATAATTTTCGCGGCGATTCGCAAATTTATACCTGGCTGGCGCGCATCGCAATCAATCTTACGCGCGATTACTTTCGCAACCGCAAGCTGGCATTTTGGCGGAAGCTGGTGCGTCTCGACAGTTCGGAACAGGAATCGAACCGCGCCCTGGCGGTCCCAGCCGATGGCGACTCTCCGGAAGAGCAGGTCATGCGGGACGAACGGCTGGCAAAAGCCATGGCGATTGTGCGGCGATTGTCGCCGGCGCAGCGCGAGACCCTGCTGCTGAGCGTGATTGAAGAGATGTCGCTCGAAGAAATTGCCCGCTGCACTAATCGCCGTATAGGCACGGTAAAGACGCATCTGTTCCGCGCCATGCTCAATCTGCGGAAATGGCAGGGAGGAGAAACTAAATCATGCTGACTCATTTAAGCGAGGAAGAATTACTCGGAGTGATTGCCGGGAGCAACGACGATATCGCGCTCACCGGGCATCTGGAAATTTGTCCGCAGTGCCGGGAGGGACTGCGGCTTTGCCGGCAGCAGCTCCTGCAATTGCGGGAGAGCATAGAATTCAGCTCCCAGCGCCCCGCAATGTACTGGGAGTCGCAGCGCCAGATGATCTCTACCCGGCTCCGGAATCTGTCTCCTCTCACCGGAAGCCTGGGCCTGGGATGGAGCCTGGTCTGTTATGGATTGGCGCTTTCGGTCCTGCTTTTGGCGATGGTAAATTTTCAGCAAGTGAAAACAGCTTTTAGACCGCCGTCACAAATCTCCGATGCGGCGCTTCTGCGCGACATGGAAAATCAGATGAGCGAAGACGTGCCCGAGGCGCTGCAACCGACCGGCCTGCTAGTCTCCGAAATGGGAGAGCGGAGCGCTTCTTCGACTCAGGTTAAAACTCACACAATTATAAGGACCTTACAACAATGAAACGCATTCTCAATGTTCTTCTCTTTTTATCGCTCACCCTAGCAGCGGCATCCGCCCAGAACAATTCTTCTACTCCGCCACCGCCCCCTCCTCACGGGGGAATGGACCACTTCCACATGGGAATGGGTCCGGGACCTATGGGAGATTGGTGGAAAAATTCCGATATCGCCCAGCAGCTCAATTTGACCGATCAGCAAAAGGAGCAATTGCAACATATCTTTTCGAGCCACCGGGCGAGCTTTATGGATCTTCGAAACAATCTTCGAACCGAAGATAGTAAGCTCAAGGACCTGGTAAACCAGGACCAGCCGCAGGACGACCAGGTGCTTGCCCAGGTCGATCAGGTGGCGGCCGCAAGGGCCAAATTAGACCGGGAGTTCGCGACGGTAACGCTGGCTTTTCGCAAAGTCCTCACGCCGGAGCAGTGGAAACAACTTCAGAGTCTCACTGCGCAGCGTATGATGCGCTTCAGAGAATTTCATGGTGGAGAGAAGCCGGGAGCGCCTTCCAACCCTCCTAAATAATCTCCCGATCCTGATCAGCGCCCACCCCAAAACGCTGGCCCTGTCTTCTTGATAAGGCCAGCGTTTTATCGTTTAAAAGATTTAGAAATATTCAGGGGAACCGCAAACAATGCTTATGCGGCCGCGAGTTGGGCCAGGGCCTTCTCCAGGGACTCGCTGTTCTCCACGTTCACGCAGCTTATTGAGCGATCGATCTGCCGCATGAGTCCGGTCAGCACCTTCCCCGGACCGACTTCCACAAATATCTGCGTGCCCTGCGCCGCGAGGGTCTCAATGCAGCGGACCCACTGGACCGCCCCGGTCACCTGACGTATCAGCTTCTGGCGCGCGGTATCGCCATCGGAGACAATCGAGGCGTCCACGTTGCAAACCACCGGAAGCGAAGGCGCGCGGAAGTCCAGCCGCTCCAGGTCCCGGGCCAGCGCATCCTGAGCAGGCTGCATTAACGCGCAGTGGAAGGGAGCGCTTACCGGCAGCATGACAGCGCGCTTTGCGCCGGCCTCCTTGGCCAGCTCGGCGGCACGCTCCACCGCGGCCTTGCTTCCTGAAATTACGATCTGGTCCGGCGAGTTGATATTTGCCGGGGAGACCACTTCCCCGGTCTCACCGGCCGCCTTTTCGCAGACTGCCTGCAATTTTTCCAGGGGCAATGCAAGCACAGCGGCCATCGCTCCTATTCCCACCGGGACCGCCTCCTGCATGTATTTTCCGCGATTACGGACGGTCCGCACCGCATCGGCAAATTGCAAGGTCCCGGCACACACATGCGCGGAGTACTCGCCCAGGCTGTGGCCGGCGACCCATTGCGCCCGCACTCCCTTTTCCGCCAGGACCCGTTGTGCCGCGATGGAGACGGTGAGGATCGCGGGCTGCGTAATCTCGGTCAGCTTCAGCTTGTCTTCAGGGCCTTCAAAGCACATACGGGAGATGGGCTGGCCCAGCGCCTCATCTGCCTCTTCAAAGGTTTGTTTTGCAACCGGAAAGCGATCATAAAGGTCTTTTCCCATCCCCACGGACTGGGAGCCCTGGCCGGGAAAAAGAAATGCGATGGATGGAGGAGTCGCGCTCATATTCAGAGTTATCGAATTAATTATGGAAGGGCCGGAGTGACATCGAGTCCTTCTTCCGGATCTTTGGGGACCTCAGATTCCTTGTGCTCCTGATTACGATGAGAGGCCAATTCTTCCTCAATCTTCTGGTTGATCCCCTTCTCGGCGCATTGCGCGGCCACCCGAATGGCATTCTTAATGGCCACCGCATTCGAAGAGCCGTGCCCAACGATGCAAATGCCTTTAATGCCCAGCAAGGGCGCTCCACCGTATTCGGCATAATCCAGACGCTTTTTGAAATCGGCGAAGGCCCTTCTCGATAACAGATAGCCGACTTGCGAAGTAATAGTGGACTTTAAGGACTCCTTCAGAAGATAGCGGACCGTCTCCACCAGCCCTTCCGAAACTTTCAAGGCCACATTGCCGATAAAGCCATCGCAGACGATGACATCGAGCTTGCCGTTGTAAAGGTCGCGGCCCTCCACGTTGCCGACAAAGTGCAGCGGCAATTGCTTGATCAGATTGAAGGCTTCCCGGGTAAGATCATTGCCCTTGCCCTCCTCTTCTCCGATGGAGAGCAGGCCGACCCGGGGACGCTTGGTGCCGAAGATGTTGCGGTAATAAATTTCCCCCATGACCGCGAACTGCTCCAGGTTATGGGGCTTGCAATCCACATTGGCGCCTACATCCACCAGCACCGCGGCCGTACCCTCCGCGGTTGGAAATACGGCGGCTAGGGCGGGACGGTCCACGCCGGGGAGCGCCCCCAAAACCATCTTGGCGGTGGCCATGGCCGCTCCGGTGTTTCCGGCGGTGATGAAGCCGGCGGCCTGTCCCTCGCGCACCAGACGGAGCCCGACGCGCATGGAAGAGTCGCGCTTGCTGCGGACGGCGGTCGCGGCCTTCTCATCCATGCCGATCACTTCGGTGGCATTGACGATTTCGATGGGCAGATTGCTGCCGGAGGGATGCCCCTGCAGCTCCTCCCGGAGCTGCTCTTCGCGCCCGACCAGAAGCACGCGGACCCCATAATGACGGCAGGCGAGGATCGCCCCTTCCACCTCGGGCCGGGGGGCCCGGTCGGAACCCATTGCATCTACAGCGATGGAAGTTGGCATCGGCAGAGAGATTTCCCGCGGACGCTTAGCTGGCTTCTTTTACTTCAAGAACTTCGCGTCCCTTGTAGTGGCCACATTTTGGACAAGCCCGGTGAGGCATTTTCTTCTCGTGACAATTGGGGCAATCGGAAAGCGAGTTGGCCGTAAGGTGGTCGTGAGCGCGGCGTGTCGAAGTGCGGGCCTTGGAGTGCCGCCGTTTGGGATTAGGCATAATGAATCCTTTTCTTTCACAGGCAAGATGCCTGCGAGGGTATTAACTTTTTAACTTGCTCTTCAGGTCCGCCAGAGCGGCCCACCGTGGGTCCGCGATCTCTGCGACACAGGAGCACGGTCCTGAATTTAAATTCTTGCCACAATGCGGGCACAAACCTTTGCAATCTTCGCGGCAAATAGCCTTTACGGGCAACGCCAGCAGGACCTGCTCCTTCAGCACGTCCTCCAGGGCCAGGCCCTTGCCATCGAAATAGCCGATTTCCGTCTCCGCTTCGGAGATCGATGACTCGTCTTTTCCCGCATCCACGCCCAACGGGCGATAAAGCAGGTCGAAGTCGCCGGCGAAGTTGCCCTGCACCGGCTCCAGGCAACGCGCGCAGGGGCTTTGCATGCTTACGGAAAAGCTGCCTACGAACCTGATATCTTCCACCAGGTTCTTGCCTCCGCGGTTCTCTTCCACCAGCTCTGCCCGTCCGGAGGTCTTCAGGAGACTGGTTTGGACTAAATCCGGCCCAAAATCAATCACCCCGGGCGGGACCTCCTCCGAAAATTCGATCTTTCGGAGTTCCAATTCTTGAACACTGATAAACATTCCGGGGATCAGCCAATCTTTGAAAATCTCTTGCGGGAAAGCACTGCAGCTTTTTCCATGGAAAACCCGCTGCCCAACGCATTACCGCCCTAAATGCGGTAAACGGGACAAACTATGAGAATAAGAGTTAAGAGGTAGTATTGTCAAGCGTTTAGCGGCTTATGTGTACCCTGGGAAGGGCTTGATCGAAGATTTCTATTGTAAAGGATTGGTGCAATTCGTCCCGCCAAGCAAATCCACCTGGATATCATTGAGCTGGCTGGAACAAAATCCTCGGGTACCGGTTTGGCCGGGGAATATGGGCACCCCTGTTGCCATATAACTTGAGGGCAAGGGAGAGATTTGAAAGAGGTACCCGGACTTGCTGCAGGGTTGAGCGGTGCATCCACTAAGCCAGCCGAGAAGATCGGCGGACGCGGAGCCTACCTGGCCGCCGCCGGCGGGAGGGGCCAGCTTGATCAGGTCATCCGCATAGCCGATTTGGTAGGTATTGCTGTATGTGATCTGCGCGGTATTGATGGTTCGGACCGAGGATACCGCGCTGGCTTCATTGGCCGCCATCTTCGCGCGCAGGAAGTTCGGGATCGCCACGGCAGCGATCACCAGAATAATCGCCACCACGACCATCATTTCGATCAGCGAGAACCCTTTATCCCGACGCATCTTTATGCTCCTGCAATCAGATAAGAACGGCCGGCCAGAACACTATTCTTATCTGCCAGACGAGTGTTGTTTTGGGGACGCCGTGAACAGTTCACGGCTTAAATAGCCTGGATTTAATTCTTTCCCATACATAAGGAGAATGTAAGAGCACTAAAGTAACCTCTGCCGGGCAGAGGGCCATAGACCAACCGGGAAGTCCCCAAAATAAAAAAGGCGGCGAAAACGCCGCCTTCCATAGGACCCGAATGTACGTCTTAAACGTTGCCTTCGGTGCCGGTGGCACGCTCAGCCTGACCACGGATCGCGGAAATGCCCTGACGGACACGATCGCGCCCCTGATCCACGGCTTCACGAGCGTTGTCAGCGAGTTCGCTGGCACGATCCACCAGGTTATTCCGGGTTTCTTCCCCGCTCATGGGGGCGAAAAGAACGCCCAGAGCGAGACCCGTCCCAAGACCAATCAAAAAACCTTTCATGTAGAAATCCTCCCTGCAGAAATTACGGTGTGTGTAAAACTCTCTCCTACCCGCAATTGGTAAAGATGCGAAATCTGAGAGGGGGTTTGCCGCCGCTGTTCACTATAAACCTAAAATTTCGAATCGGAGTAGTCGCCGCTAAGCCCCGCGCCTGTGACAATTTACGTCAACCCGCTCTTAAGCTGATGGAAGCAGAGAAGTTAGTTTCGGGAATCTGGAAATTCCGGCAACTATGGCAGGGTTCGATGCTGCCGCTATGGTAAAGAGCCCTGGGAGCCGGGATTCGGCAAGCGGCCATGAATTCCGCTCCCCAACTTGGGGTATGCGAAAATTCATCAGCATTCTGTTTCTTGATTAGGGGACGGGAGCGCAAGCCCACGTGCAGCATCGATTCCGCTATAATGAAAACTTCCTGCCCGCCGGAGAGGTGGCCGAGTGGCTGAAGGCGGCGGTTTGCTAAACCGTTATAGGGTCAAAAGCTCTATCGGGGGTTCGAATCCCCCCCTCTCCGCCAGTATTATGGAAGCCCAATCGCGACCAAACTGTGCGTGAGAAGGTTAACGCAATGTTCGACTAATCTTCCGGTGGCGGAAAGGAACTGCGAAAAGCTGAAATTACTGGCGTAAGCTCTGCAAACATTTCATCTAAGTCCCAGTCCCTGAATTCTCTGGAGCGCCGTTCAGTGCAATGCTGAAGGAATTGTGAGATGTCGTGCCAATACTTGCCTTGTAATCCCCGAGGCGGCGTCTGTATTTTTTCAATCTCCTCGTTCGTGAGCTTTCTTTCTGCCCATGGTTCAGGGGCGGAGGTACTAAGATCTGCGGTAGTTTTTTTATCCTTTGGCTTTCGACGCTTCTCAGGGTTGCCGCTGAAAAATTCGATCAAATTGCGATAGTGTAGCAAAAAACCTTCGACATAGAGATTGGATTCTTGTTTAGGCAGTTGTTCTATACGCGTCCTTATTACAGAATAAATAAAGTCCAACATACCAATCTCATACCAAATAGTATGGAGGTGAGACTTCTTATTATCACGTTCATATATAGCCATCGCCGTTCCTCCGTCGGTGTTTTGAGCAAGGGCCCCTTTGGGCAACACCATTTACTGATGATTATTCGGGCGTGGAATCCTAAAGAACATGCTGCACCTTTTAGCTCCATGGGCCCAAGCCTAGGCGCATCCTTACCGGCCTGTGCTCTATTGGTTTCTCATAAAAGTACTCCTTGCAAAGCACACACCTCCTGCGAATCCCCCAACTGAAATTCTCCGGAGGGGACAACATCGTCAGCTTGCCCTTTCCCTCGTAGCACGGTTGGCAATACGGCCCTTTGTCGCCGACGAAGTAATAATTAACAACCCCCACTTGCCGCAACTCAGGTTCCATCGTTTTTGGAGGGCACTCCAGTTCCGCAATCCTTTGCCTTAGCTCTTTGTTTTCGTCAGCAACACTCATTACTGCTTCTTTCAGCGACAGCAGATTGTCGTAAAGCGTGCTTATCTCCTCCTTCAACTCGCGGTCCTTTGAAGTCTGAGCGCGCTCCCTTACGGACTTGATCGCATTTAAAGCGTTGGAAAGAATCGAGGTCGCAGTAGCTACTGTAGTTACGGGTTCCATCCTCAAAAGTCTAGCACTAAGGCCAGATTACTTCAGTAATTTTTCACCAATTAGCCATCGACATCTTCTCCGGTCTTCCGCCATTGTCGTCTCGTGGAGGAACCAACCATGTGAACCAAAGCGGCGAAAGTTACGATTGGAAAAGCGACAAAGTTCCGGCGCGTGAAGTCTAAAGAGTCCCTCTGTTCTCCTTCGGCTTCCAGTCGGGTCAGCCGCGCGGCTTGCGGCGTTCCACCCGGTTCAGAATACGGCGGACCTTTTTCGGAGAAACGGAAAGGCGGGCCGCCACCCGGGAGACCTTGCGGCCTTCGCGCTCCCACACCTTGGGGATGATCAGTTCGGCGAATTCCTCGCTGATCTGTTGAAAGGTCTTGTCGCCCACCGAGCCCTGGGACCATGCCCGCAGGGTGGGGTCCACGCTGCCGCCGCGCAGGACCTTGGCCTTGAGTGTTTGCAGGTCTTCCCAGGCGCTGTCGGCGTGGTCGCCTTTAGAGAGGGTGATGACCTGGTCATAGCAAAGCCGCCCCGCATCGGGATCGTCAAAGAAACGATTGCAATGCGTGAGTCCCTGCCAGATATAGGCGTGGGCGAGAAGGCGCCGGTTCTGGGTATGCTTTGCCAGCTCGACCGCCTCCTGGGCGAAGTCCTGGGCCAGGCGGGCGTGGTTGCCGGGTTCGGTGCTCTCGCCGATGCCTTCCTCGACCAGTGCGTTTTCGATCATGCAGCGCAGCAGCCGGGCCCGCCCCATCAGGATGTAGTCACGCTTCTCCTCGCCGAGCTGGAAGGCGGTCTTCGCCGCCGCCTCCGCATCTTCCAGGTCTCCATTGTCCAGATGAAGATAGGCGTAGTTCAAATTCACGCTGCCCAGGCCATGATGATTGCCGTCCTGCTCGTAGATGGCCGCCGCTTCCGCTAAATCGGCCAGCGCCTCCTGCCGGAGCTGCTCAAAACGATCGCGGTATGGAAGCTTGCCCTGGCCATTGCCGCGCCGTCCGCGCGCGGCCGCTTTGCGCCGCCGTTCGGCATCGGCATCGATTTTGTGGCGCAATTGCAGCGCGATCAGCCGCTTGACGTATGCCATGTTGTTAAGCGAGCGGGCCACATTGCGGTGGCGCGGATCGCGTTTCCTGTACCACGCGATGGCGGTGGTAAAGCTGTCAATGGCGTGCTGGTAGCGTCCCTGCCGGCGCGCGATGCGGCCATAGGAGGAATGAATGTTGCCCAGAGTCAGATAGTCATCGGTCTTGCCGAGGACCGCTTCGGCCTCTTGCAGGATGTCGATGGCCTGCTTCGCGTCCCCTTTTTGAAAGAAGAGCCAACTCTCAAGGACGCGCATGACGGTCGCTACTAACGGATGGCCGAGTTCCAGCGCGAGGTTTCTGCCCTTTACCGCAAAGGCCAGCGCCTGATCGTATTCTCCCTTCATGCGCAGGCAGCGGGCCTTCCAGAAGTTGGCGATGGCCAGAAGTTCCCTGTCGTCCATCTCCCGTTCCATGCCCAGGACAAAGTCGAGGTGCTGAATCGCTTCTTCCTTCAACTCTTCTGACATGGCCACCATGGCTTCAGCCATGCGCAAATGCAGGTAGTCATGCAGAGGCAGGCGCAGGCGCGCCGTTCTGGAGAAGCGGGCCACAACTTCCTTGAGCAGCGCCGGATGCTGAAAGCCGATGTCCACCCACTGCGCCAGGTAGCCGGCAAACAGCCCAGCATTCTTTTTTTCGGGACCGCAGGAAGCCAGCAGATGGCCATGCTCTTCCAGGCGCGCCATGCCGCGGGCGATGCGGCGGCATGCCAGGTCTTCCTTGAGTTGCGCGAGAAACTTATCCGGGACCTCGGCGGAATTTGGCTTCGTCATCCGAGCAGGCCTCCAGGGCCTTCCTACTCGATGTAATCATAAGCCACGAGGGTAAGGAATTCCGCGAAATCCGGGCTGGTAATCATGCGCTCATAAATTTCAGCGGCTTCGGAGATGCGGCTGCCCGGGCGCGCGCTCTTCTGCTCCGCGATCACTTTGCTGACCATCTCCCTGGTGATGGGGCGTCCATCGCTGAGCCTGGCGCCATGGCGCACCCATTGCCAGACCTGCGCGCGGCAGATTTCGGCGGTGGCCGCATCTTCCATCAGGTTGTAGATGGGAACACATCCCAGGCCCCGCAGCCAGGACTCCATATACTGCAAGCCCACGTCAATGTTCCAGCGCAGGCCCTCCTCGGTGATGGGGCCTTCGGGGACAGCCAGCAGGTCCTTGGCGGTGACGTGAACATCGTCGCGCCGGCGGCTGATCTGGTTTGCGCCTTTCATGTGCGCGTCCATTATTTCTTTTGCGATTGGGACCAGGCCGGGATGCGCCACCCAGGTGCCGTCGTGTCCATCGTGCACTTCCCGCAGCTTGTCCTGGCGCACCTTGTCGAGGGCCTTCTCATTGGCG
>CAYTQA010000009.1:0-20549 GCA_964439495.1 uncultured Terriglobales bacterium
CGCCTGGAAGTGCTGGAACTGTCCTTCCTGGGTGGGTTTGTTGTAGAAAGGCGAGGCGGTCAGGATAGCATCGATTTTGTGCGCGCTGACCTTTTTGGCCTTCGCAATGGCCTCGTCGGTACAATTGGAAGTCGCGCCGGCGATCAGCGGAACGCGCCCATGGACCACCTCGGCAGTGATATCAATCACGCGCAGCCATTCGCTTTCGGAAAGCGTCGGCGTCTCTCCGGTAGTGCCGCAGGGCACGAGAAAATCTATTTTTGAGGCGACCTGCCACTCCACCAGCGAGCGCAGGGCGGCTTCATCGATCGAACCGTCCTGCTTAAAAGGAGTGATGAGGGCAGTGCCGCATCCACGCAACTTCATGGATAAAGAATACAAGCTGGCGGGAGCGGGGGGAAGAGCAACGCAATGAATTTCAGAAGGACGGCCAGCTCACCTCAATTGCCGGAAGATATCGTGAAATTCGTAAAAACCTTTTTTGTCCGCGATCCACTCCGCCGCCCTTACCGCGCCTTCGGCGAAGCCCCGCCGGGATTTGGCGTCGTGCACCAGCATCATGGTATCGTTGGCCGAATCGAGCAGAATCACGTGGGTGCCGATGGTCTCGCCTTCACGGATGGAGGTGATCTCCGGCTCCGAGCCGCTCGCCTGTTTCATGGCCTGTTGCAGGGAGATGGAGGTGCCGGAAGGGGCGTCCTTTTTGTGCTGATGGTGGCGCTCGACGATCTTTGCGGAGTAGCCCTGCGCAATCGCCAGGGCCGCGGCGCGCGCGACCTCCATGAAGACATTCACGCCCACCGAGAAATTCGACCCGTAGACCAGTCCAGTCTGCTTTTCTTCAACCAGGTTGCGGACGTAGGGAATCTCCGAATACCAGCCGGTAGTGCCGACCACCATGCTTGCGCCGTGGCGCGCACAGGCCGAGATGTTGGCCAGCACCGATTCCGGGGTGGTGAAGTCAATGACCACGCCGATGTTCTTCAGCGATTCGGCGGTAAGGCCGCGTCCATCGGCGTTCTCTTTGCTGTCGAGCGCGCGAACATGATGCCCACGCTCCTGGGCAATCTCGGCGACCAGGGACCCGGTTTTTCCTTTTCCAAGCAGCAGTAAATCGATTGCAGAGCTCAATCGAAGACCTCCGGATCCAGAGTAGAGAAGAATGCGGCGTGAAGGGCGCGCACCGCCTCTTCCACGTCTTCCTCATCGATCACAAAGCTGATATTAATCTCCGACGCACCCTGGGAGATCATGCGGACATTGATATTCTGGATGGCATGGAAGACCTTTGCCGCAATCCCCGGAGTGCTGCGGATATTTTCCCCCACCAGGCATACGATGGCCTTTCTGCCCTCGTATTTCACGTCCGCCAGTTGGTCGAGATCGGCGGCGATGGCCGGGATGGCCTCATTGGAATCGACCGTCAGCGAGACGCTGACCTCGGAGGTGGAGACCATGTCCACCGGACACCTGTGCCGGTCAAAGACCTCGAAGATGTTCTTCAGAAAGCCGTGCGTCATCAACATGCGGGTAGAGACGATGTCCACCACCGTGATGCGGCGCTTGGCCGCAATCGCCTTGAACGGATTGCGGGACCTTTGCGCGCGGGCGGTGATGCGTGTCCCTTCATTTTTAGGGTTGCGCGAGTTCAGGACCAGGACAGGAATGTCCTTCTGGATGGCCGGGAGCAGGGTCGCCGGATGCAGGACCTTGGCCCCGAAGTAGGCGAGCTCCGCAGCCTCGTCGAAGCTGATATTGCGCAGCCTGCGCGCCTCCTTGCAGATGCGCGGGTCGGTGGTCATCATCCCATCCACGTCGGTCCATATCTCGATAGCGTCCGCTCCCAATCCTCCGCCCACAATGGCGGCGGTGAAATCGGAGCCGCCGCGTCCCAGCGTGGTGGTCACGCCATCGAGCGTGCTGCCGATGAAGCCCCCCATCACGGGGATACGCCCCTGAGCGATCAGCGGAGCGACATTTTCCTTCAACCGCGATTCGATCTGGGGAAACAGCGGGGTCGCCTTCGTGTGGTTTGCGTCAGTGATGATGCAGGTACGGGAGTCCACATGCACCGCCGGCAGCTCGCGCGCGCGAAAGGCGGCCGCGACCATCTGGCTGGAGATGCGTTCGCCGTAGGAGGCCACGTGGTCGTTGGTGCGCGGGGTCAGCTCGCGGACGGCGGCAATCCCACGCAGCAGCTCGTCGAGGGAGTTGAACTGGAGTTCCAGTTCGGGATGGAATTGGGCATACGGTCCCGCGCCCAGCAATTCATGGGCGCTGTTGTAGTGCCGCTCGCGCAAACTGCGCGCGATCTCCAGGGCCTTATCACGCTGGCCTGAACCGGCCGCGGCGGCTGCGGCCAGCAACTGGTCAGTGACTTTGGCCATGGCGCTGACGACCACCACGGGTTTTTGCGGCTGCCTCTGAAGAACGATGGACGCCACGCGATCGATGGCGGAGGCGTCTTCGACTGAGGTGCCGCCAAATTTCATCACAATCATGGCAGCACCGGGGCAGGGCTCAAGCGAGGTATCCCTGCACTGAAAGTAGTTCCGCATTGAGCAGCGCCGCGCCCGCCGCTCCGCGAATGGTGTTGTGGGAGAGGACGGTAAACTTCCAATCGAGCAAGGAGCAAGGCCGCAGCCTGCCGATGCTGGCCGTCATTCCGCGCCCGCGGTTTACGTCCAGCCGCGGCTGCGGGCGGTCGGGAGCGGGATCGTAAAACAGCGGCTTCTCCGGGGCGGTGGGCAGCGAGAGCTCCTGGGGCGTGCCGCGAAAAGCGGTCCAGCACTGGATGATCTCTTCCGCCTGCGCGCGTTTTCTGAGCTTCAAGGACACCGACTCGGTGTGCCCATCCTCCACCGCCACGCGATTGCAGTGGGCGGTAATGCCGAAGTCTCCGGGCTGGATGGCGCTGCCATTGAGCTGGCCGAGAAGCTTGCCGGTCTCTTCCTGCAGCTTTTCTTCTTCCTTCGCAATGTAAGGGACCACATTTCCCAGGATATCGAGCGAGGCCACGCCGGGATATCCGGCGCCACTGACGGCCTGCATGGTGGAGACAAATATGTTTTCCAGGCCGAAGCGGCGCGCCAGGGGGGCCAGCGCCATCACCAATCCAATGGCGGAGCAGTTGGGATTGGTGACGATGAAGCCGCGGTTGGCCTTGAACGTCTTCTGCAATTCGAGCAGCTTCAGATGGTCGGCATTGACCTCCGGGATGACGAGCGGAACGTCCGCGTGCATGCGGAAGGCGCTGGAGTTGCTGACCACCGCGCAGCCTGCCTTGGCGAAAGCCGGCTCCAGCTCGGCGGCAATGCCGGCATCGAGGGCGGCGAAGATGACCCGGGGCGCCCCTTCGGGCGAGGCCGGCGAAACTTTCATTTGAGCAATGCGCTCCGGAAGCTGCGTGTTCAGCTTCCACTTTGCGGCCTGCCCGTAAGGCAGTCCGGAAGAGCGCTCCGAGGCGGCCAGCCAGCTTACCTCAAACCAGGGATGGTCCTCGAGCAACTGGATAAACCGCTGCCCGACCATGCCGGTAGCGCCAAGAATACCAACTGGGATTTTCTTCTGTGTCATTACCGTATGAATTGAAAATGGAGAATGGTGTAAACAGAAATTTTACACTATGTGGAATTTATAGCGGAGCATCACAAGCTTTGGTACTGGGCTAAATAGGCTGGTCATGACCGGAAGATTCATCAACACACAATGAGCCGCACTATCCAAGCGTCTGAAGTCCGTGTGCAGGCGCGATGCTCTACCACTCGCGCGCGACATCATGCTCATGGTCGAGCTCGGGCGTCATCAGGACCGGATGCTTCACCAGGTATTCATCCATGAATTCGGCGATGAGCGCGGCCGTCGGCACCGCGACCAGGGCGCCCAGGACGCCCGCCAGCGCGCCGCCCAGAAGCAGGGCGATAATGACCGCCAGTGGCGGCAGGTCCACCGTGCTCTTCATGATCCGGGGGGTAAAAAAGGCGCTTTCAAACTGCTGGTAGACGAGATAGAAGACCACCACTCCCAGCAGTTTTTGCCATGAATCCATTCCGGCGACGAGGCAGGCCAGCATGGCCGAGGTGACCGGGCCGACAAAGGGAACGATATTCGCCATCCCGGCAAAGACGGCGAGGGCATAGTAGTACCGGACGTGCAGCAGGCCAAAGACGACCCCGCTGGAGACCCCCAGCAGCACCATCAGTCCTAACTGACCGATGAGCCAGTGCCTCATGCGCCGCTCCGCCCGGATCAATGTATTCGCCAGCCGGTCGCGATGCTCGATGGAGACCATGGACATTCCCCAATCGAATACGCGGTCGCCTTCAAACATGAAATACGCGGTGAGGATGGCCCCGCTAAACAGGCCAAAGATGCCCCCAGCCAGTCCTTTAAAGACGCCAAAGGTGTTGGAGAAGATGGCGCTGCTGTAGCGGTCGATATTCGGGGGCCGGAAGGCGCTCATGAACGGCAGCTTCCGCACGATGACCGCCAGCTCCGCCATGCGGGTCGGCCAGTCATTCGCAAGCTCTTTTATGTTTTCAAAAAGAGGCGGCACGACGATGGTTAGAAACAACGTCACGATGGCGAACAGCGCCAGCACGATCACGCAGAAGGCAAGTCCCTTGCGGGGGGTCCACCTGCGTATCTGGAAGCGCTGCACGAAGCGGATCCCGGGAGAGATGACCACGGAGAACAGCGCGCTTACATAGATGATCAGCAGTACATCACGCAGGATCCAGGCCAGATAAACCAGCCCAAGCACCGCGAGTGTAAAAATAATGTCGGAACGGCGTCGGGGGGCTGGATTGATTGCATTGCGCGTTGGCGTCGTCTGGATTGGCCCCATACATTTGGCACATCAGTCGCGCACTACCTCGGTATTCTCGGAGGGAATGGAAATGCGGACCAGCTTCTGATTTTCATCGAGGAAGAGGATCCAATCGCCGGACTCGGTCTCCAGACGAAATGCTCCCAGTTGTTTTTCCTCGCCCTTCACTCTTACCTTTTTCAGTCCCTGATATTCCATGGAGACGGTGGATGCGGCATGCTGATTGGGAATGAGGACGCCATATTGCATGGGCGTCAGATTGCACTTCCATGCGCCGTTTTCCGACTGGCAGCCGGCGGCCAGATACCGCCAGGCCAGGATTTCGCGCTGAGAGAAAAAGTTGTCGTCGAGGATAACAGTCGAATGCGGCAGAAGATGAGGCACGCCCTGGGATTTCTCCTTGTTGTTGCTTAAACGAGCGCTCACAATGTGTTCGACCAGGAATTCATCTTTCGGCTCGATGGTCAGCTCCGCCTTTTCCGGCTCTGATTCCCACGCATAACGGTGCAGGTCTCCGTTCGACGCCAACTCCATATTGGAGAGTTGCGAGACGGGGCTGCCTTCGACGCGGATCTCGGAGTGGGTCACGCTGAACATCGGGCCCTGTTCGACTTTGAAGGTCTCGGTCGCGACGCGCTTTCCGCCAATATAGATCCCGAAGCTTCCCGCATCCACTACCTTCAAATTGCTCTTGCCAGCCAAAGTCGCGGTCGCAAAAAACAGCACGACGATTACTGACGTTATCCCGGTTACAATTTTCCTTCTCACTCGGCCTCCTTACGGCATGGAGTTAAGCTCAACTGCAAACATATCTGCTGCACGATTGCGTCCACAAGCTGCCCATCGGTCTTGACCCTCAGGTGCGCGGTTTCATAGAAGGGGCGGCGGTTCTCCATCAGCTCCGCGGTCAGCTTCTCATCGCTTAAAAGCGGACGCGTAAGCCTGAGCTGCTCGCAGCGGCGCATCGCCTCCCGCAATTCCACTTCGAGATAGACGACCCGACCTCCGCGCTCGCGAATCAGTTGCCGGTTCACTTCCTGGGCATAGGCCCCGCCGCCCAGGGCAACCACCATGGGCTCCGGCTCCTCCTCCGGATCGTCCGGATCGCTCGACTCCAGCAACCCGCGCAATGCAAGCGTCTCCAGCTTGCGGAACTCTATCTCTCCGCTCTGGGAGAATATCTGCGCGATGTTCTTGCCTTGCTTAGCCTCGATCACGGCGTCCAGATCGATGAAACTCCACCCCAGGGTCCGAGCCAGCTCGCGGCCCACCGTGGTCTTCCCCGCGCCCATAAAGCCCACCAGGAAAATGACCGGTGGTTCCACTACTCCTGCCATAGTTTTTGAACCAGGATGTTCAAGCCCGTGTTTCTACCGCTTCTTGAGGCGGATTCTATCACCGAATGTTTGCGGTTGGGCCGATGATGGCGCGGAATAGGAGGTATCTGCGAAGGAACTCCCATGCATGGGAGCAAAGCTGGTATGGGAAATTTTGCAGGAAAGTGGGAGACGTTTGCGCGAGGCTGAAGTGATCAGCCGGCCCGGAGGCGAAACGGAGTTTAAAATGCATCTCGCGCGCCGCGCATGGAAAAAGAGGGCCAGGACGGGCCGCTCCGTCAGCCGTGGCTGCGATCAGAACTTTTTCTTGGCTGCACCATGAGCGGCCCGCGAGCTTTGTTTTACCAGCCCTTCCTGCTCAAGAGATTCCTGGATATTGTTCCAGACCCGTGGACCGGGATCGCGCAGGGGCAAAAGCAACTTTGCCTGCTCCGCTATGTAGTTGAGGTCCGCAACCAGATCGGAGCACACTTCGCAGGTCTTGAAATGCTCATGCTGGGTAGGGTCTCCGCCGTGTTCAAAAATCTCCGGCAGGACCTTCTGAAATTCCGCACAGGTCATCTTTTCGCCACTCTCGCCAAATTTTACCCCTGGGTTCTTCATCGGCGCGCCGCCCTTTCCGCCCTGCTTACTTTGAGCAGGTCTCGTAATTTCATGCGGGCTTTATGCAGCTGACTCTTGCTGTTGCCAATGGAACAGCCCATCATCTCCGCAATCTCGTTGTGTTCGTAGCCCTCGATATCGTGCAAGACGAAAATAATACGATACCCCGGAGGCAGGCTTTCGATGGCCCGTTCCAGATTAACGCGATCGATCGAACCGGCAAGAACGTTGTCCCGCGCGCCAATGTCCTTCTTGGGACCGTCTTCCTGCTGCGGCTCCATGCTCTCTTCCAGAGAGACTTCCGGAAGCCCTTTTTTACGCAGGTGCATGAGCACCACATTCACCGAAAGGCGATGCAGCCAGGTGGAAAAGGCCGATTCTCCGCGGAAGGTGGCAATCTTGCGATAAAGCTGCAAAAAGGCCTCCTGGGTCAGGTCTTCCGCTTCGGCGGTATTCCCGGTCATGCGCAGGCAGAGGGAATAAACCCGCCGCTTATGCATTGCATACAAGGCCTCGAAGGAGGAGGCATCGCCTGCTTTGGCCCTCTCGATGGCTTCCGCTTCGGTAAGGCCAGGAACAAGAGTTTTCTTTGCCTGAGTTTTGGTCGTCAATTTAATTTTCTATGAAAACAGTTTTCGTCTCTGTGATTGGATGCAAGCAGAGCAGCTCTCCGTTGTATCTGGAAGAAAACATTAAGGCGGAATGGTCTTTGCAAAATCATGCTTTCCGTCCCGCCCACCAGTGTAGCAGGAGCCCAATCAGGACCGCGATTGCGGTGGTCCCGATCAGTTTCAATTCGAACAGCCCCTTGCTGACGACCTCTCCGGGAGGAACCATGGAGAGGACAATGGAAAGAGCGGTGACCGCGAAGCCCAGCGTGCCCATGATCCAGACACCAGGCTTGCCTCCGGGGATCAGCACCGCCCTGGGATTGGCCCTGCGATCCGATTTATAAGCAAGTCGTATCACCGCCGCATACATATATAGAAATGGAAGGAAGTAAAGGATGATGGCCGCATCGATGACCAGTTGGTAGGCGCCCGCCGTGGTCTCATTGATCTGCGAAACCAGCAGGATGGCCGCCGAGACGACCGCCTGAATGAGCATGGAGATATAAGGAGTTCGCCAGCGGGGATGGAGCTTTCCAAAGAACTCCGGCAGATAGCGGTCGATCCCCACGGCGAAAGGCACGCGAGCGGCCGCGGCCACTGTCGCTCCAACTCCACCGGCATTGCCCGCAGTGACGAGCAATGCGGCGATAATCCCGACAAAGCCGACCCCCATGAGCACGGAGCCGGAGGTGATGGCCTGGAATACTCCGCTTTTGGGATCCACCTGGTCCGGCGGCAGCATGAAGAGGATGGCGACCGTGCCCAGCATGTAAATGATGGCGATCAGGATGCCGGAGCCGAGCACCGCCCGGGGAAATGTCTTATGCGGATTTTTCACCTCTTCCGCCATGGTGCAGACCATCTCCAGCCCGGTAAAGGCGAAGGCGATCTGCGACCAGAAATTCACGGTATCCAGGTTCCATCGCGGGAGGGCGCTGTGCAAGGTTATCGGAGTATGACTGCCATGCCGGCCATAAAAGATAATTCCCACCGCGACCAGGACCATTAAAGGGACGTAGGTCCCAATGCCGCCGGCATTTTGCAGCCATTTCCCAATGTTCAGGCCGACGATATTCATCCCTACGGCCACGGCCAGCAGGAGAAGGGAGCCGGTGACCAGAAAATTCCGGCTATTGGCCAGATAAGCAAAGCGCTCTCCGCCCACATAGGCGGCCATGGCGGCGCTGGCCATTAACAATCCGGGAAAATAAAAGAGGGTATAGACCCAGTAGGCCCATCCAGCCACAAAGCCATGGAAATCGCCGAAGGCCTGCTTGGTCCAGATATAAAGGCCGCCTTCGTCCGGGAAGCGGGTCGAGAGCTCCACTACAACAAAGGACGTGGGGACAAAGAAGAAAATCGCCGCCAGCAGCCACAGGCTCAATGACGATGGACCGTTGTGGGCGGCGGCGGCAATCCAGCGAGGGCCAAGGACCGCGGCAATATTGAAGAGCAGGACGTCGCGCAGCCCCATCTCGCGGCGCAACAGGGAACTTGTCTGATCGTGGGGTGGCGTGGACAAACCGATATTCCCGCAAAAATTTACGCGGTACAAACTGTTCGAATCGGGAACAATCCATACCGCGTGAGCAAGACTATCAGATTTTTATTTACCGGCGCAGAAGATAAACCGTTCCTCCGCCCATCCCAAGCAGTCCAATAAGACCAAACAGCGGCAGATTGGAGCCGCTGGCGGGCAAGCGGTCCGATGGCGTGTTGGACTCCTCCTGCGACGGCTGGTTGGATGCCTCGCTCGAATTGGCAGCGCTCTGCGCCGAAGAGCTCGCGGCATGGCTTCGGCTGCGGCGCTGCTGATCGACTGCGGAGCTGCCGGCGGTCGTGCCCTGATCGTTTTCGGGCATCCCGGATTCGACGCTTTCACTCGTTACCGGAGGCAGTGCCGCGGGCATCGCCATCTCGTGCTGAACATCGCGCTGGGGTTGTGGCGTTGTCTCCGTGGCCTCCTGGCTGCTGTATCCCTGCTGGACCGCTTCGTTGGTAAACACCTTCGCTGTGGTATGAGCTTTGGCCCGGAATTGGCGCGCAACCTCTCCCAGGCTCATCGTACCTTTGTCCTGCGAGGGAATCTCGCCGGCAAAATTCTGCATTCCGACGTTCACCGGCGTCGGAGCTGACACATTCACGTTGCTGGAAGTGGCGGCGCCTTCCACCGGATGCTCGATTACCATCGCCGGGTTATAGACCTCGACCGTCCCTCCTACGCGGGCATCGTTCGAATTTTCGTTGCCGATCGGCGCGCCTACCGGCGGTCCGCTTCCCGGCAAGGTCACATCGCTGGGGACGACCGTCGGAGCATAGCTGGGACTTTCCTGGACCACCGTGGTCCCTGAATTATTGGAAGCGCCCACTGGAGTTGACGTCTGCGCAAAGCAGGTCAAGGAGAGAATTAAGACCGCAAAAACAAAATTGCTCTTCAGCATAAAACACCCCCGCATCCCTCAAACCCCATCACGATACGGGCGAAGAGAGTATGGCAAGTTTTTGACGCGCGGCGCCCCTGAGCGATTCGGCCCGACAGGGATACACCGCCTTCAGAGTGTTTTATTACGATTTAGTAAACAAGGGATGCCATCCGGCAAAGTTAATCGAGGAAGTGGAACTTACATTCCGACGAACCGGGCATAGAGGGTACGCGCCACCGCCGGATCGTTGGTGCCTTTGATGATGGCGCGGCCATCGGGGAAAAGCGTCATCTCGTAGGCCTCGCGCCAGAACTTCAAGACCATATCGTTGTACCTGACGCGGCCATGGGGAGAAAGGCGAGCGCTCATCGCGGAAAAATCCACCGGACGGCCCTGCTCGTGGATCTGCACCGAATTTCGCCCGCAAAGAGTGATATGGGGGCGGCCCTCGCCCGCCAGATGACGAAATTCCCGCAGTCCACAGACGACGCAGCCCGGGCGCGGCGTTTGCGCGCCGATCTCGGAGCGCTCGTTGTTCCACAGATCGAACGAGATCATGGTGCGGCGTACCTTGTCTCGCGCTCCCACCAGGAGCTTGAGGGTTTCGGTCGCCTGGATGGAGGCGATGAAATTCACCGCCGAATTCAGGATTCCGGCGGTATCGCAGGTCTGCACCGTCCCGGAGGGCGGCTCGGGAAATATGCAGGCCAGGCAGGCGGTCTCTCCGGGCAATATGTTCATGGTTGCGCCATAGGCGCTGAGGGCCGCGCCGTAGATCCAGGGAACGCCATTTTTTACGGCATAGTCGTTGATGAGGTAGCGGGTCTCAAAATTGTCGGTGGCATCGAGCACCACGTTGCTGGAATCGAGCAGGGTGATATTTTGCGGGGTAAGGTCTGACACCTCGGCGATTACCCGAATCTCGGAGTTGAACAAGGCGATCTTGCGGGAGGCAGCCTCGGCCTTTGGGCGGCTCTCTTTTGCGTCCTCTTCGTCAAACAGGAGCTGGCGTTGCAGATTGCTCGCCTCCACATAGTCCCGGTCGATAATCCGGAGCTGGCCTACCCCGGCCCGCGCCAGGAGGCTGGAGAGCGCCGCCCCAATCGCGCCGCAGCCCACTATTGTCACCCGTGATGCGGCCAGCTTTTTTTGCCCCTCTTCGCCGATGCCGGGAAATAGGATTTGACGGGAGTATCGCTCCGAATACGAGATTTCTGTGTCAAAGTGCAAGGTAAGAGTGCTCTCCAGACTATTATAGAAGCGCAGCGATTGCTCCATGGGACAATCGGTGAGTCTTTCTTCGTAAGCTGGAACGAACCGCTGGGTAGGGAAGCCGCTACTGTTCTCAAGGTCCCGGAGTGCCCGGTTGAATCTTTAGAGAGGACCATTACTTTTTGCGCAATCGGCTTATGTGGGTCGTGCTGGCGCTTTTGCCCGGACTGGCATTTCCGGGGCTGAATGCTCAGACCAGCAGCCGAACTGGGGTACCGGCAGAGCAGAATCCGGTCACCCAGGCCCCCGCTGAGGCGCAGTCCACAACATTCAACGCCCGCATTGCGGCTTATGAAGGGGTCATGGTGGATGATGTGCGATTTCGCGGGGCGCATCGCAGCGATCAATCCGACCTGCTGAACAAAATTCCGCAACTGGCGCATCAGCACCTGCGGCGCGCGAAGTTGAGGGAGAGCCTGCAAACCCTGTACGCGACCGGCCGTTTCAAGACGATCCAGGTGGAGGCCGACCCTCAGCCCGACCAGGGCATCATTTTGGTCTTTGTCGTGGAGGAGAACCTGTTTATCAGTGCTTTGCGGGTGTACGGAGCGCCCAGGCCTCCCGCCGCCAATGAGTTGATCAATGCGACCAAGCTGCAGTTGGGGGAAGAGCTGACCGACGAGAAATTACAAATGGCGGTGGACCGGATAAAGCGGGTAATGGCGGAAAACGGCTACCTGCGCTCGGATGTGCAGACACTCACCTCGCCCCATCCGGAAGATCAGGTGGCCGAAATCAATTTCATCGTGCGCCGCGGACCCCATGCCCGCGTGGGACAGGTCCTGGTGGAAGGCGATCCGGGGTATTCCCCCGGCAAGATTCGCGGCATCGCGAAGCTGCATCCCGGAAACAACGTGACCGCCAGCCACCTGAACCGCGCCTTGAGCCGATTGCGCAAAAAATATCAGAAGCAGGACCGCCTGGAAGCCCAGGTCTCATTGACGGACCGCAATTATCATCCTCGCAGCAATACCCTCGATTACACCTTTAAAGTGGAGCGCGGCCCCAAGGTGGAAATCAAGTTGGAAGGGGCGCATGTGCGGAAGGGGGTGCTGAAGAAATATGTCCCCGTCTATGAAGAGAATGCGATCGATGACGATCTGCTCAACGAGGGCAAGCGCAATCTGCGCGATTATTTCCAGCTCCAGGGATTTTTCGACGTAAAGATCGATTTCCGGCAAACACGTCCCGCCACCGATCGCCGGTTGATCATCTACGATGTGGACAAAGGCGAGCGGCATAAGTTGGTCGCCGTAGTGGTGCGGGGGAACCATTATTTCCCCGCCGATGCCATTCGCGAACGCATGGGAATACAGCCGGCGGACCTGCTCATGCGGCATGGACGTTTCAGCCAGAGCCAGCTATCGGAAGACGTGAGGGAGATCGAAACCCTCTATCACGCCAATGGCTTCGAGAAGGTGAAGGTGGTCCCGCAGGTGATCGACGATTATGAAGGGCATGAAGGGCGCCTGCATGTGACCGTCAATATCGAAGAGGGTCCGCAATCCACAGTGAACTCGATGCGCCTGGAGGGTAATCAGGCATTTGACGACGATCGCCTGCGCTCCCTGATGAGCACCCTGGAAGGGCAGCCCTACTCGGAGTTCAACGTCGGCAATGACCGCCAGGCGCTGCTCAACTTTTATTATGATCGTGGCTTTCCCAACGTGGGCGTCCAGACCGCCGTGCACCCCACTCCGGGAGAAACTTTCAAGAATGATGTGGTGTTTAGCATCGATGAAGGCAAGCAGGTGTTTGTGGACAGGGTGCTGGTCAGCGGCTTGAATACCACCAAGCCCTTCGTGGTCAGCCGTGAATTCCAAATCCATGATGGAGACCCGCTGAGCCAGACGGCGATGGTGGACACCCAGCGCAAGCTTTACGATCTCTCGATTTTTAACCAGGTGGATATGGCGGTGCAGGACCCCAATGGAGAGGCCTCCCGCAAGGACCTGCTGTTCCAGTTGGAGGAGGCGAAGCGATATACCTTCAACTATGGAATCGGTTTTGAGGCGCAGACCGGAAGTATAAAAGCCAGCTGTGCGATCCCCTCCAATGTGCCCATCTCGCAGATACCGCTTTCCTGCAATCCGCAGGGCACGACCGGCGTCAGTCCGCGTCTTTCCTTTGACGCTACTCGCATCAACTTTCGGGGAAGGGACCATACGCTGACCTTCAGGTCCCGTCTTGGATCTCTGGAGAGCCTTGCATTGTTGAGTTATCAGCAGCCCCACTGGCTGAACCGCGATGATCTGACGCTTACCTTCACCACCGCCTACAGCAAGAGCCAGCAGGTGCTTACTTTTACCGCGCGGACCCTGGAGGGCGCGGTTCAGGCAACGCAGGACTGGGGCTCCGGCATAAAGCTTATATACCGGTTTACCTATCGCCGGGTGGAAACGGAAGGGCTGGTGGGAACGGTGAGCATCAACGTGCTTCAGCTTGCGTTGCAGCCCGTGCGCGTGGGACTGCCAAGCTTCACCTATATACGAGACCACCGGGACAATCCTCTGGACTCGCACAAGGGCACTTACAACACGCTGGATTTCGGCGTAGCTGCCGGCATCTTTGGCTCCGAGGCGAACTTCAGCCGGCTGCTTTTTCAGAACTCCAGCTATTACGGCTTTGGGGCTAATCGCAGATGGACCTTTGCCCGTTCTACCCGCCTGGGCATAGAAGAGCCTTTCGGAGCTGGCGCGAATACAGTGGCGGGATCGATCCCGCTGCCGGAGCGATTCTTTCTGGGAGGCAGCAATACTCATCGCGGATTTCCCCTGAATCAGGCCGGTCCGCGCGATCTGGAGACAGGTTTTCCCATCGGCGGAGGTGGGATGTTCTTAAATAATCTTGAGCTGCGGACGCCTCCGCTTCCTTTTCCCTTTGCGGGGGAAAACCTGAGCGGCGTCCTGTTTCACGATGCCGGGAATGTCTTTGGATCGGCGGGGGACATCCTCCCCAGCATCCTCCGGTTTACCCAGCGGACCGACCAGTGTGCCGTAGGTGCTACGGGCAGATGTGACTTTAATTACCTATCCCATGCGGTGGGGGCCGGGATACGCTATCGTACACCGATTGGACCAGTGCGCTTCGATGTGGGGTACAACCTGAATCCAACGACATTTCCCATTAACGAGCCGGTGTTTGTGGGCAAGAGCAATGGCAATACCATCATCGAACCGCCGCATGAAGACCATGTTCCTCGAGTAAACTTTTATTTCAGCATCGGGCAGACATTCTGATGAATTCGCATAGAAAAATCGTCCTGCTGGCCTTCCTATTCCTGGCCGCGACCGCATCCCAGGCGACCGAACTGCTCGACCGGGTCATGGTCACGGTGAATTCGCGCATCATCCTGGAAAGCGAGTTGCAAAGCGAAGTCCAGATCCAGAAGATGATGGCAGGCACGCCCAATGCCCCCATTACACAGTCAGACCGGGAGGCCGCTCTAGAGCGATTGATGGACCGCATCCTGCTCCAGCATGAGATGGCAGGGCTGAATCTGATGTCCGCCTCCGATCCGAAGGTCCTCGACCGGCTCAAGGAGATACGCAAGCAGATTCACGGGGCCGATAGCGATGAGGGATGGCGCCAGATGCTGGCAGCCGCCGGGACTACAGAGCAGGAATTGCTCGAACGGGTGGCGGACGAGTTGAACGCAAACTTATTTATTGAGGCGCGCTTCCGTCCCCGCGTTCACATTAACAATGCAGCCGTGCGAGCTTATTACCAGCAGACGTTGCTTCCCGAGGTCCGCAAGCGTGGAGCGCCACAACCCGCGCTCCGTGAAGTTGCGGGCCAGATCCAGGAAATCCTGGTACAACAGGGGGTCAACGAGCTCTTTTTAGAGTGGATGAAGGGTTTGCGCGCCCAGGCGACGGTGCGCGTGCTGGACCCCAGCATAAAACTTTCAGGGGTGGAACCCGCCTCCAGCCTGGCCGGGATGAACTTCCTGCCTTTACGCATCTCGGAAGACCATGCGCCCGGGCCGGCGGCGCCGGGCCCCCCCATGCCCGCGAGTTCCGTCCCACAGCAGTAATAATGAGGTTGTCAGGTGGAGATCCTGCCAGAAGAGCCGAGAACATCAGAGCTGCCCAGGCAAAAGCGAAGAGCAGCGCTACAGGCAATCCTCGCCCTGGCGCTCCTGGCCATTGTCCTGGCCACCGGCTTATACCTGACCAGCAACAGCTTCCAAAACCGGGTCCGCTCTAAGGTGATCGGCGAGCTCGAACTGATGACCGGCGGACGCGTGGAGCTCCAGAGTTTTCGATGGAACCTTTCCCGGCTCGAAATTGTAGCTGACAATCTTACAATCCACGGCCTTGAGAAACCGGGAGAGGCGCCCTACGTTCACCTCGACCACCTGGTGGTCCGCGCCAAAATCTTCAGCCTGTGGCGGAAAGAGATTGGCCTGCGATATGTCAGCGTTCGGCACCCCGTCATCCACATCATCGCTTATCCCGATGGGAGCACAAATCAGCCAACCCCGAAGCAGCCGGTTGCGAAGATCGGACGCCAGTCCAGCGATGCGCTGGAACAGCTATTCGACCTGCGATTGGGGCGCCTCGAAGTAAACAATGGGCTGTTTATCTGGAACGATGACCAAACGCCCTTGAACTTTGTCGCCGATGATGTGGCGGCGGGGCTGAGGTATGTGGCGGCCAAAAAGTTATATGAGACCAAGCTCCGCATCGGTAAGTTGAAGCTGAATTACCAGGGCTCCCCGAATATGGATTCTCATGTGGAGGCCGAGCTTCGTCTGCATCGGGGATCCATCGATGTAAGCCAATTCCATTGGGCGACAGCCGCGTCATCCGTGGACGCCAAAGGGAGCATTACGGATTTTCGTAATCTTAAGGCAAATGGGAATTATCGCGCATCCCTCGATCTGGCGGAGGCTGCCCGCGTGGCCGGTGTGCTTCCCTTGCGCCGCGGCTCCCTTGATATAAATGGACAGGTAAATTTTCTCTCTCCGGAGAAATTCTTTTCGACCGGAAAGATGCAACTGAGGAACCTGGGATGGAGCGATGCTTCCATGCATCTGGCCGGAGTGGATGCCGTCGCGGAATTTTCCCTGGACGCGCGCCGGGCCAATTTCTCGCATGTCATCGCTCACGCGCTGGGAGGAACTTTTTCCGGAAATGCGCAGGTGCTGGACTGGACCCCGTCGGCAAAGAAGAAAGAACGCGGGAATGCCCGCTTCGATATCGCCGGGGTGCAGCTTGCGCAGGTTGAGAATGCAATCTCTGGCGGCCGGCAACCGAACTCGCAGTTGAGGATATTTTCCGAAGCCAATGGAAAACTGGAGTTGCAATGGACAGGCCCGCCGGCGAATGCGGATGCGACCTTAATGGCGGACCTCGCCGCGCCCGCCGATCTCCCGCGCCCGGAGTTGCCGCTGCATGGCTCGGTGGACCTCACATATCACGGTTCCACCCAACACATTGAAGTCCGCAAGCTCAACCTTGCCGCGCGCGACACCCGCTTCGACGCTACTGGAGAATTGGGAGCGACTGCACATCCCAATGCGGCGCTGCGGATCAATGTGAACACCACGAATTTTTCGGAGCTTGAGGCGTTGCTGCGCGCCGCGGGCGGGACCAACCTGCCCTCACAACCGAGGGCGACCGTGCCACACGAGTATTGGAAACGCCCGCCGTCCGCGCAGGACGTCGACCTCCACGGCCACGCTTCTTTTTCCGGCATTGTGACCGGGCAGCTCAGAGCGCCCGCGTTAAATGGGCATCTGGAGATTTCAAACTTCGATACGATCATTCCGGTTTCCGCGAATGCTTCAGTGGCTGCTGGCCCAGTGTCTTCCAGTGCCGCAAGTCCGGAGCGCGTCCATTGGGATTCCTTTACCGCCAACGTCCTTTACTCGCCATCCATGGCGTCCATAAAGAACGGCATGCTCCACCGGGGAACGGCGCAGATTACGTTGACGGCCTCCGCCGGGCTCGAGCAGGGGAAATTCACCGGCAATTCACCGGTGAATGCTCAAATCAAGGTTTCCAATGCGGAGATCAAGGACATCCAGTCCCTGATCGGGAAACATTATCCCGTAAGCGGGACCATCAACGCTCAGGGCCTGTTAACCGGCACGCAGAATAATTTGCGGGGCTCCGGGGAGCTGCAGGCGACCGGTGGAGAGTTCTACGGGCGTCCCTACCAGAGCCTGCAGGCGCATCTCGCCGCGCAGGGAAAAGATTTTCAGGTCACGAATCTGCTGCTTAAGATGCGGGATGGCACAGTCCTGGGAGGAGCAGGATACGACCTGGAGACCCGGGTCTTTGGCCTGGATCTGCGGGGAGAGAATTTCGATCTGGCGCAATTCGTTCCCCCCACCAGCAACCTGAATGTTGCCGGGACGGGGGACTTCACGCTGAATGGCTCAGGGACCCTCGACCAGCCCACAATCAACGCCAACGTGGTGCTGCGGGGAGTAAAGCTCAATCAGCAGCCCATGGGAGACCTCACCGTCAACGGCACGACCTCCGGCGGCAATTTGCATCTGACCGGGCGGAGTTCCCTGCAAAACCCCGCCTTGGAGGTGGATGGAGACATCCATCTCAGCGGGGACTTTCCCGGAAAAGTAAAGCTTGCGGTCCAGAACCTGGACATAGAGCCGCTGATCGCGGGGTATATCTCCGGAGCGCCTGCCTGGCATTCCCTTGTAACCGGCAACGCAACCGTGGACGGTCCATTAAAAAGGCCAAAGCTGTTGCATGCCGCGGTGGAGATCCCACAGCTTTCCGCGGACGTGGCGGGAGTGAATATCCATAATGACGGGCCGGTGCGCTTCTCGGTGCAAAATGAGGTGGTCTCGGTTGAGCAGTTTCATATGGTAGGGACTGACACCGATCTTTACGCCGCCGGCACAGCGGAGCTGGGCACTTCTCATGGCATGAGGATACGGACCAATGGGCACATGAACCTTAAGGCGCTGCAGACCCTCGATCCCAATCTCCTCTCCTATGGGACCACAAGCTTCGAGCTGGACGCGAACGGCACCTTCGCGCATCCGGAGCTGAATGGAACGATCAACATTCACAATGCCGGCCTTTCCATTGTGGATGCGCCAAATGGCCTGACCGAAATGAACGGCACGCTCCTCTTCGAGCAGGACCATCTTCAAATAGGCCACCTTACCGCCAAAAGCGGAGGAGGCAATCTGGACTTGAGCGGTACCGTCCGTTACGAAAATGGCCTGTTCTTCGACCTGACGGCGACCGGCCAGGAGGTGCGCGTCCGTTATCCCGCGGGCATGAGCTCGCAGGCGACTTCAAAGCTGCATTTTATTGGCACCACGCAGAATGCAGCGCTTTCCGGGGACATTCTGATTACCAGGTTCGGCATGTCGCCCCATTTCGATATCGCCCAATATCTAGCGCGCGCCAAAAAGCCGCCGGTCCCGCCCGATCCCAATTCCGTGGTGGATAACATCCGCCTTGATCTTCACGTCACCTCCACTCCCGGACTTGAAGTCGAGACCTCTCTAGCGAGGCTTGCCGGAGACGTCGATCTGCGGGTGAAGGGAACGGTCGCCAATCCCTCCCTGCTGGGCCGCGTCAACATCGCGGATGGAGAGGTCTTCTTCAACACCACGCGCTATCACCTGGAACGCGGGGACGTGACGTTCTCCAATCCGGTGCAGATCCAGCCGGTGATCAACCTGGAAGCCTCCACCCGGGTGCGGGACTATGACATTACCCTGGGATTCCATGGGCGGGCGGAAAACCTGAATACCAGCTACCGCTCCGAGCCTCCTCTGCCGACCTCCGACATCATCGCCCTGCTGGCCTTCGGGCAAACCAACCAGGACACCCAGCAGCAAACCGGACAACAGGGGTTCAGCGACACTGCCTCGAATGCCATCCTCGGAGAGGCCCTGACCAATGTGGTCAACAACCGCGTGCAGAACCTTTTTGGCATGAGCAAGGTAAAAATCGATCCCGCCGCGAATACGGCGGAGAACCCGAATGCGCGCCTGCTCACTATCGAGCAGCAAATCTCGAACAAGGCCACCGTCACTTACAGCCCCAACCTGAACCAGACCGGGCAGCAGGTCATTTCGGTCGAATACAACATCAATCCGAATATCTCTATCGTGACCATACGCGACCAGAACGGGATCTTCGGCATGGACCTGCGTATCCGCCAGCGAAAGCGCTGAGATCATGGACACGGCGATGCAGGAGCTCTTTGCCCACCAGCGGCAGCTCATGGTGGCGCAGCAAATCAGGGCGAGAGGCATTCGCGATGTCCGCGTGCTGGATGCGATGTTGAAAGTGCCGCGTCATGAGTTTGTCCCGGAACGCCTGCGCAAGGAATCCTACCAGGACCGTCCGCTCGACATTGGCAGCCAGCAGACCATCTCACAGCCTTACATTGTGGGATATATGCTGCAGGCGGCGGCCATCCACAAAAGCGACTTCGTACTGGAGGTAGGCGCCGGATCGGGATATGCGACCGCGCTGCTGGCCGAGCTGGCGCAGTACGTTGTGAGCGTGGAGCGATATCCCGAGTTGGCGCAACACGCCCTGGAACGGCTGAAAAAATTAAATTATGAGAACTTTGAAATCCATGTGGGGGACGGCACCTTGGGCCATCCTTCGGGCGCGCCTTACAATGTGATTTTTGTCTCCGCTGCCGCGCCGCATGTCCCGCCTGCCTTGATGGAGCAACTTGCCCCGGAGGGACGCATGATCATTCCGATCGGAGATGTGGAAACCCAGCAACTGCAGCTCATCACCCGCACAGCCCAGGGGCCCATCGTGCGCCCGCTGGAAGGATGCCGTTTCGTGCTGCTGATCGGGGCCGAAGGTTTTCGAGGCTGAGCGGAAAACTTACGGTATTCGAAGGAAGCCAGAGCATAACCGGCGGCCCGAAATCGGGCGATGGATTTACAATAAGGCGTGTCTCTCTTTCGCAACATTCATATTTCATTGGAAATGATCAAGTGGGAGCATTCGGTTTTTGCCCTCCCCTTTGCCCTGTGCGGGGCCATGCTGGCCGCGCGGGGCTGGCCCTCCGCCCATCAGCTTTTATGGATCATCGTCTGCATGGTGAGCGCGCGCTCGGCTGCGATGGCCTTCAACCGCCTGATCGATTTCAGGATCGATGCGGAGAACCCCCGGACGCGTAATCGCGCCCTTCCCGCAGGATTGCTCTCGCCTTCATTTGTGGCGGGCTTCGTGGCGATTTCCTGCGCCGTCTTTATTCTGGGAGCGGCCATGCTGAACCGGCTCACGCTCCTATTGGCGCCGGTGGCGCTTGCTATTGTGATGTTCTATTCCTACTGCAAGCGCTTCACGCGCTGGTCCCATCTGGTGCTGGGCTTTTCCCTGGGGATCGCGCCCGCGGCGGCATGGATCGCGGTGCGCGGCAGTTTGTCTCCCGGCATCCTCCTGCTGACAGCGGCAGTCACATTCTGGGCGGGCGGTTTTGACGTTCTCTATGCCTGCCAGGATTACGATTT
>CAYTQA010000010.1:0-20386 GCA_964439495.1 uncultured Terriglobales bacterium
GAGCGCCGCCGCAAGAAGCTGATGCAGGTCCAGAAGCAGATCAGCAAAAAGAACAAAGCTGCCCTGATCGGACGCCAGTGCGACATCCTGGTGGAAGGGCCTTCGGAGGAAACCGATCTGTTATGGGAAGGACGCACCGCGATGCATGCTCCGGAAATCGATGGCAAGGTATTCATCAACGATTTTGGGGAGAATGAGACGCTTGTACCGGGCACTTTCCATCGCTGCGAGATCACCGAATCGCATGACTACGATCTCGTGGCCCGTATCGTTTAAGCTGGTTTAGTATGCCGCGTAAAAAAGTCCTCAGTTTGCGTTGCCCAACCTGCCGCACGATAGTCTTGCGCAGCGATGAGCATTTCCCTTTTTGCAGCGACCGCTGCCGGCTGATCGATCTGGGGAAATGGGCCAGCGGGACTTATAAGATCAGCTCGCCCGTGCTCGATCCTGACCTGCTGGAAGAATCCGCCGGGCAGTCGCAGCGTTCGAGAAGCCACTCGGAGATCAACCAGGACGAAGATGCCGAAAGCTCCGCCGATGAGCGCCACAAACACTGAAGGGGCCCGGGCTCCGCGAACCCGCTGGGCGTGGCTGCTCGCCACATTCTTTGGCACAGGCTTTCTTGAGCCCGGCTCCGGGACCTGGGCTTCCGCCCTCACTGCGCTGATCTGGTATTTCGGGGTACGCAACTACACCCTTTCCTTCGCCCATCTCGCGGCGTTGGGAGGCGTGATTGCAGCCACGCTGCTGGGCATTCCCGCCGCCACCATCGTGGCCGCGGAGAGCGGAAAAAACGATCCTGGATTCGTGGTGATCGATGAAGTTGCGGGGCAATTGCTGACCCTGGTCCTGGCGGTCGCGAATTGGAAATATCTGTTGGCGGGTTTTATACTTTTTCGTGGTTTCGACATCTGGAAACCTCCTCCCGTCCGGCAATTGGAAGCGCTTCCGGCAGGCTGGGGGATCATGCTGGACGATATTGGCGCGGGTTTGTATGCTTTGTTGATCATGCTGGCGCTTCAGCATTTCAAGATTTTGCAATAGTGAAGCGGCACAGCAACAGAGCGCATCGAAGTAGTTAGAGGATATGGGTATTTCTGAACGGCTGCTTGGCAAGAAGAACGTGAATGGCCGGCCTCACATCGAGGCGGTGATCCCGCCGGCGGCATTACCCGGCGGAGAGGTCCGGATTGTCGGCCATGGCTTCCGACCCGCGGATTATCGCCGTCCCCGCGTTTTGTTTGGCGATGTACCCGGCGGAGTGGTGATCAGCTCCGATGATTTTGTGGTGGCGCGTGTTCCCGAAGGGGCCGTTTCCGGTCCTCTCGTGGTCTCTCCTTCCGATACCAGCAGCAATGGCGTGGACTTCAGAATTGCCGTTTCCATCGCGGAAAATCTTCATCCCGTAGGCAATCCGGCGATCGACGCCGAGGGAAACATCTTTGCCACCTTCTCCGGATCGCGCGGGCAGAAGGTCCCGGTCTCAATTTACAAAATCGATACCAGCTACAACGTAAAGCCATTTATCTCGGAGTTGATCAATCCAACCGGCATCGCCTTCGATCGTGAAGGACAGATGTACGTCTCCTCGCGGCATACCGGGACCATTTACCGCGTGGCGCCGAATGGGACCATGTCCGCCTACGCGGAAGGGATGGGGATCGCAACCGGCATCGCCTTCGACCGCGAACAGAACCTTTATGTCGGCGACCGCAGCGGGACCATCTTCAAGATCGCGCGCGACCGCCAGATTTTCGTCTTTGCCACGCTGGAGCCCAGTGTCTCGGCATATCATCTGGCGTTTGGCCCGGAGAATAGTCTGTACGTAACTGGCCCCACCATGTCCAGCCATGACGTGGTATATGCCGTCGATCCGCATGGAGCAATTTCGGTTTTCTATCGCGGCTTGGGGCGCCCGCAGGGGCTGGCTTTTGACGTGGACGGAAATCTTTATGTGGCTGCTTCCCTCGGAGGCAAACGCGGAATCGTGCGCATTACTCCGGAGAAAGAAGCGTCCCTCATGGTCTCCGGGCAGGGGCTGGTGGGATTTTGTTTTGCCCCCGGAGGCTCCGCAATCCTGGCCACCACCAACTCCATCCACCATCTCTCCTGGGGAATTCAAGGGCTGCCACTGCAAGGCTAGCGGCTTTCGCATCGTGGCGCTCTTCGCATCCTCGACTATACTGCTGCTGTGAATGCAGAGATCATTGCCATTGGTTCCGAGTTGCTGACTCCTTACCGCCAGGACACCAATTCCTTATTTCTCACCGACAAACTGAACCAGCTTGGAGTAGAAGTCCACTTCAAGGACGTTGTGGGAGACAATCGCGAACACCTGGTTTCAGTAGCGCGCATCGCCTTCTCCCGTGCCGACATCATGGTCCTCATGGGAGGACTTGGGCCCACAGAAGATGACCTCACCCGTGAATGCGTGGCCGAAGCGCTCGGAATAAAGATGAACCGGGACCCGGAGATCGTTGCCGGTTTGTACAAGCGTTTCGCTGCGCGCGGCATAAAAATGACAGAGAACAACCTCCGCCAGGCGGACGTGCTCGCAGGCGCTCTCGTGCTTCCCAATCCTAACGGCACCGCCCCCGGCCAGTGGCTCGAAACAACTTACGATGACAAAAGGCGGATTATCATTCTCTTGCCGGGACCTCCCCGTGAATTGAAGCCAATGTTCGATGCGCAATGCCTGGAGCGGCTGCGCGCCAGGGCCCCGCGGCAATTTATCGCGAAGCGGGTGCTGAAGACCGCAATGCTGCCGGAATCGCAATGCGATGCCCGCATCGCGCCCATCTACACGCAATATCCCGACGTGCAGACCACGATCCTCGCAGCAGCCGGCGAAGTCCAGATCCACCTTCAGGCACGGGCGGATTTGCTGCAGGCGGCGGAGGAACGAGTAAACGAATTGGCGGAGAAGCTGGAGGACGAGCTTGACCAGAGCATCTTCTCGACCGCCGGCGAATCGCTGGAACAGATTGTCGGCTATTATCTGGGCATGCGTGGGGCTTCCCTGGCCGTTGCCGAATCCTGTACCGGCGGACTGCTGGCGCAACGCATCACTTCCATTCCCGGCAGCTCGCGTTATTTTATCGGCGGGGCGGTTGTGTATTCCAACCAGATGAAGAGCGCATTTGCCGATGTTCCGCCGGAGCTGATCGAGGAGCATGGCGCGGTGAGTCGCGAGGTCGCCGCGGCCCTGGCTGAAGGCATTCGTAAGCGCTGCAACTCCACTTTTGGAATTGGGATCACCGGGATCGCCGGGCCAGGCGGCGGCAGCCCGGAGAAGCCAGTCGGGTTGGTGTTCATCGCGCTCTCGGATGGCGGGAAGCCGCAGGTCCTGGAGCGCAACTTTCCAGGAGACCGCGATCGCATTCGCTGGTGGGCCACTCAGCAGGCCCTGGATATGATGCGATTGAAGCTGGCCTGATCCTCATGCGCGCATTCATCGCCATAGACATCACTTCAGAAATCCGGCGGCAGCTGGCCGAGTTCATCGATCAAAATCGGGGCCTCTTTGCGGGCGCCCGATGGGTAAGGCCGGAAAATATGCACGTCACCTTAAAATTCCTGGGCGCTGTTCCCGTGGAACAGCAAGTCCGGATCGAGGCCGTTCTAAGCAGAGTGAAGTCTCCTCCATTCGAAATAAGCATTCGCGGTCTGGGATTTTTCCCGAATGTGCGCTCGCCCCGGGTGTTCTGGGCGGGCATCCATGCGGGAGATGAGCTTCCCGCGCTCGCTTCCGCCGTGGAACAGGCCCTGCTGCCCCTCGGCTTTCCACAGGAAAAACAATCTTATCGGCCTCATTTGACCCTGGCCCGCTTCGATCCCAGGAAGAAGGTACAGGGCCTGGCAGGCGCCGCCCAGTGCCTGATGGAGCGTTCTCAGCCTGACTTCGGTACAATGACGTGCACGGATTTTTTTCTTTACGAAAGCAAGCTTTCATCGCAAGGATCGCGTTATACGAAACTGGCGCGCTTGAACCTGCTTGACTCTGAAAGTTAATCCGCATATTGAATGAAGAATTTCGTTTATCCAACTATCGCGATTGTCGCCTATCTGCTGGGATCCGTCCCTTTTGGATATCTCATCGTACGTCTGACCAGCGGGCAGGATGTGCGCAGCAGCGGCAGCGGCAACATCGGAGCGACGAATGTGGCGCGCACTGGCGGCAAGAAACTGGGAATGCTGACCCTGCTGCTCGATGCCCTCAAGGGATATCTTGCGGTGGTGATTGCGATGTATCTCGCGCAGCATAGTTTCTCCTCCCATCCGCAACAGCGTTCTCTGGTGCTGGCCTGCATGTCGCTGGCCGCGCTGTTCGCCATGCTCGGCCATATTTTTCCCGTATGGCTCAAATTCCGCGGAGGAAAAGGCGTGGCCACCGGACTGGGATGTTTCCTGGCCCTGGCCCCCAAGGCAGTGCTCGTGGTTTTATTTCTGTTTGCGGGGGTGGTCCTGTTTTTTCGTTATGTCTCCCTGGCTTCCATCCTGGCCAGCGCCGCATTTCCATTTTTCGCGTTTGCGTTCTATCGCCACGATATCTCTCCAGCCATGATCGCGGCCACCATCATGGCTTCGACTCTGATCATCTTCAAGCACCGCACCAACATCGAGCGCCTCATCAGCGGGACGGAAAACCGCCTCTCATTCTCAGGAAAGAAAAGCTGATGCCTCTCCCTATCGCCGATCTGAATGAGAGGACCCGCGCGTGAGCCGCATAGCCGTCATCGGGGCCGGGGCCTGGGGCACGGCGCTCTCCATGGTCCTCGGCAGGAATGGGAACCATTCTGTTTCGCTCTGGGCCTACGAAAAAGAAGTTTGCGAATCCATCGCCTCCCATAGAATCAATGACCTTTTTTTGCCGGGATATGAGATTCCTGGCGCAGTGAAGGTCACCAACAACCTGAACGCGGCGTTGCAAGGCGCGGAAATCGTTCTGAGCGTGCTTCCCTCCCATCACGTGCGCCGCATTTTTCAGGAGATGGGCCCCTCTCTGGACCGCAAAATGTTATTGGTGAGCGCCACAAAGGGCATTGAAAATGACACCCTGAAGCGCATGAGCGAGGTGATCGCGGAAACGGTGCGGCAGCGCTACGGCTTTGAGCCGAGCATTGGAGCATTGAGCGGGCCTTCGTTTGCCAAAGAGGTCGCGCGCGGCGACCCCACCGCGGTCACGGTGGCTTCGAACAATACGGAGCTGGCAACCACGGTGCAGCGTGAATTCAGCGATCCGTCATTCCGGATCTATACCAGCGAGGACATGACCGGGGTGGAGCTCGGGGGCTCCCTCAAAAACGTGATCGCCATCTCCGCCGGGGTGGTGGAAGGGCTGGGCCTCGGATACAACACGGCGGCGGCCCTGATCACACGCGGGCTGGCTGAGATTACCCGTTTGGCGGTGGCCTGCGGGGCGCGCAAAGAGACGCTCTCCGGCCTGGCAGGCATGGGCGACCTGGTGCTCACCTGTACTGGGGCGCTGTCCCGGAACCGCTCCGTGGGCGTTGCCTTGGGCCAGGGGCGCAAGCTGCGGGAGATCATGGAAGGAATGCACGGGATGGTCGCGGAAGGGGTCCTGACCACGGATGCCGCACTCGGGCTTGCCCGGAAACAAGGCATCGAAATGCCCATTACCGAGCAGATTCATGACATCCTGCATGAGGAAAAATCGCCAAAAGACGCAATCCGCGAGCTTATGTCCCGTCCCGGACGCGTGGAGTGACCCCTCCCGAAAGTAACGTTACCAACCCAATTACCTGAACCAGGAGTGGGGGCTATAAGGATAGAATCTTCGCTGGCATGCGTCTACCGTCGCGAATTCCTATTCTTTACCTGATCCTGGGCGTTCTTATCATCGTGGGCGTCGTGCCCCTCTATTTTTACGGCACCAAGGTAGTGGAGGTAAATCGCGACCGGCTCATCACCAACGAACAGCTTCTGCAGAATACTGTGACCCGCTCCCTTGCCCAGGACATCTCCCAGCGGCAAAAGAGCATGCAAGCCTCACTGGGAAACCTGGCGGCCGCGATGCTGGTGGCCAGCGGTGGCAATCTTTCTGACAAACATGTAAACACTCCCGAGTTGCGCGGATTGCTGGAGAGCTTTGTCTCCTCTTCCGACTCTATTCTTTACGCCACGCTCCTGAACGAGGCAGGAAAAGGAATTTCGGCGGGCACAATCACGCCTGACGCTTTCCTGCAGCGCGAGCTGGAGCACGGATTTGAAAATGCCGCAGCCGCTAAAAATTACACCGGGCAGGCGCTTTCCGTGGGGGCGGGTAAAAACCAGCACACTACGTTGCTGATAAGCACACCGGTGACCGTCAATGACCATGTGATCGGAATGCTGGCTGCCGTCCTGGACCTCCAGTTTCTGATCGATAAGCTCAAGAATGCCAGCCAGGGTGGACTTGCAACCTACGTCATCGACCGTCAGGGACGTCTGGTCGCCGGCGGAGACAACCAGTACGCTACCGGCCAGGACCTCTCGGACAACCAGCTCATTAAAAGTTTTGTGGAGCAGGGGGGCGCAAAGTTTGCCGCCACCAGCGAATACAGCGCCATGGTGGGAAAGAAGCGGGTGCAGATGCTGGGCACTCTCAGCCCAGTCCCCCTTCTGGCATGGGCCGTGATTGCCCAGAAATCCCAGGCAGATGCTTATAGCAGCGTCTACCAGATGCAGAACCAGGCCAGGGAGTTCGCCATGCTGGCTGTGGCCTTGAGCCTGGGCTTTGGAATCTATGCCGCGCGCCGTATCGCTACCCCGCTGCAGACGCTCACGGAATCCAGCCGCGCCATTGCCCGGGGCGATTTCTCGCACCGTGTGCATCTGAAAAGCCGGACGGAGATCGGCGAATTGGCGCAGACATTCAATATCATGTCGGCGGACCTGGAGCGCTTTGTCCAGGACCTCAAGCGGGCCGCCGAGGAAAACAAGAACCTCTTTTTAAGCTCCATCCAGATGCTCGCCGGCGCGGTCGACGAAAAGGACCCTTACACCCGAGGTCACTCCGATCGTGTTACCCGGTACTCGGTCTTGCTGGCACAGGAGATGGGCATCGCCGCGGAAGAGGTGGAAAAGATCCGTATTGCCGCCCAGCTCCATGATGTGGGGAAAATCGGCATCGAGGACCGCATTCTAAAGAAGCCCGGCGCTCTCACCCCTGACGAATATGAGATCATGAAGACCCACACCGTGAAAGGCGCCAACATCCTGCGTCCGGTCGAGATGCTGAAGGAGATGATCCCGGGAATCGAGCTGCATCATGAGTCGCTCGACGGGCGCGGTTATCCTTATGGATTGAAGGGAGACCAGATCCCTCTGATGCCCCGCATCATCACCGTGGCCGATACTTTCGATGCCATGACCACAAATCGTCCTTATCAGGCTGCCATGGATCCGGAATATGTGGTGAAGATCATTACTTCCATGGCGAATACGAAGTTCGACCCCCGCGTGGTCACAGCCCTCTCTGCCATCTTCCAGAGCGGAGGTCTGCGCCTGCATCGCGCCGGAGTTGTCTCTCCCGAACAGGTGGAAATGGCGGCGGTCTCCGGCAAATAGCCTGCGGAAGAGAAAGCAGCGCCCCATTTCTTCTGTAGCCGCGGCTGAAGCCGCGTTCCATAGGGATGTTGACGCACCGCTGAAGCGGTGCTCTTCCCCGCTGCGTGGTTGGTCCTACTAAACGGCCATCTTCTCCGCTAGGAACGAGATTATAGGCAGGTTGCGACTTTCCCCGCTGTCGCTCTCCCGCCGCCAATTCTCCTCAAGTCAGGCGAACAACTTACCTTCTGCCATTTGCCTCTAACTCTGATTGCTTTTCGAATCAAGTTTGTGAGGTGAAATGGGACGTCGCGTACTTCCAGGCAAGGCCTTTCCGCTTGGGGCCAGTTGGGATGGCACCGGAGTGAACTTCGCGCTGTACTCGGAGCGGGCAGAGCGGGTGGAACTCTGCCTCTTTGACAGCCGCAATGGAGAAGAAACCGAACGCATTGAGGTGAAGGAACAATCCAACTTTGTGTGGCATTGTTATATTCCCGGGCTTCAGCCTGGGCAGCTCTACGGATACCGCGTCTCCGGCCCTTACCGTCCGGAAGAAGGACTGCGCTTCAATCCCAATAAACTGCTGATCGACCCCTATGCGTATGCGCTGGCGGGAAAGGTCAATTGGGAGCATCACGTCTTCGGCTATCCCTTTGGCGGGGATGACCCGGATTTAATGATGGATGAGAGCGATAGCGCGCCGGGCATGCCGAAATCGGTGGTGGTTAATCCGTTTTTCGATTGGGAACAGGACCGCGCGCCCCGGACACTTTTGAGTGATTCCATCATTTATGAAGCCCATGTAAAGGGCTTCAGCAAATTAAATCCGGAGATCCCGGAGGAGCTTCGCGGCACTTATGCCGCGCTCGCCCATCCAGCAAGCCTGCGCTATTTCAAGACTCTGGGAATCACCGCCGTGGAGCTGCTTCCCGTCCACGATTTTCTCGATGATAAGCATCTGCTGGACCGCGGCCTCTCCAATTACTGGGGCTATAACACGACAAATTTTTTCAGCCCGGATGCGCGCTATTCCAGCTCGGGAGATCGCGGCGGACAAGTCACGGAATTCAAGGCCATGGTGAAGGCGCTGCATCGTGAGGGCATTGAAGTCATCCTCGACGTTGTCTACAACCATACCTCGGAAGGCAATCATCTGGGGCCGACGCTGAGCCTTCGCGGCGTGGACAACACCGTCTATTACCGGCTGATGCAGGACAATCCGCGTTTTTATATGGACTACACCGGCACCGGCAACAGCCTCAATGCACGCCATCCGCAGGTGCTCAAACTGATTATGGACAGCCTGCGCTATTGGATCCAGGAGATGCATGTGGATGGCTTCCGCTTCGACCTTGCGGCGACCCTGGCCCGCGAGCTGCACGATGTTGACCGCCTCTCCGCATTCTTCGACATCATTCATCAGGACCCGGTCATCTCCCGGGTAAAGCTCATTGCCGAGCCTTGGGACGTGGGCGAGGGCGGATATCAGGTCGGCAACTTCCCTGTCCTGTGGGCGGAGTGGAATGGAAAATATCGTGACACCGTGCGGCGCTACTGGAAAGGAGATGAAGGCCAGCTCTCCGATCTGGCGTACCGGCTCACCGGCAGCAGCGACCTCTACCAGTGGGACGGCCGGCGGCCCACCGCGAGCATTAATTTCATCACCGCCCACGATGGCTTTACCCTGGACGATCTGGTCAGCTACAACGAAAAGCACAACGAAGCCAATGGCGAGAACAACATGGATGGGGCCAACGATAACCACTCCTGGAACATGGGGGCGGAAGGCCCAACCGACGATCCGGAGATCGTAAAAATGAGGGAGCGGCAGCAACGGAATTTTCTGGCCACGCTCTTCTTCTCCCAGGGTGTGCCCATGATCAGCGGCGGCGATGAGGTGTGCCGCACGCAAAGGGGCAACAACAATGCCTATTGCCAAGACAACGAGATCTCCTGGATGAATTGGGACCTGAATGAACGGCAACGGCATATCTTCGATTTCACATGCAAGCTGATCCGCATCCGGCTGAAGCACCCCAATCTGCATCGCCGCAAATTCAATCAGGACCGCGTGATCCGCGGGTCGGTCGCGCAGGACATGCTCTGGATACGTCCCGACGGCCAGGAGATGACCGATGAAGAGTGGAATGCCGGGTGGGTGAAGAGCATGGGCCTGATGTTGAATGGTAAAACGCTGAACCAGGTGTCAGCCTCCGGAGAGCCGGTGAAGGACGACGCCTTCCTGCTGCTGCTGAACTCCTCCCATGAACCCGTGGAATTTACCCTTCCTCAGGGAATCGATCATGGCACATGGGAACTACTGGTGGATACCAACATCCCCGATCAGAAAGAAAAGACCCATACCCGTCCGGGAGAGAAGGTGAATTTAGAACAGCGTTCCCTGATGCTGCTGCGGGAGAAGAAAAAAGCGTAATTTGGTTTTTTCTTGAGGATGTCGCAAAGTCTGGAAATCTATCCTGGCCTGCGGGCTTATCCTTCGCTCTCCAGGAATACAGTGGCCAGTGGAGGGACTACGATCTCGATCGAGTTCCAGCGGCCATGCGCATGGGTCTGATCGGCCTGCACCCCGCCCAGATTTCCGGTCCCGCTTCCACCGTAGATATCGGCGTCGCTGTTGAGCGCCTCTCTCCAGAAGCCGCCCCGGGGGACGCCGACGCGATAATGCCAGTGGGGCGTGGGAGTGAAATTGCACACCACCAGCACGACTTTGCCGGTTTTGCCGTCCCTGCGAATAAAGCTGACAATGCTGTTATCGGCGTCGCTCACATTGATCCACTCGAACCCGGAAGGATCGAAGTCGTGCTCCCACAGGGCGGGGGTGCGGCGGTAGTATTGATTTAAATCCCGCACCCACTGCTGCATGCCGGAATGCGGCGGATACTCCAGCAGGTTCCAGTCCAGGCTGGTTTCGTGGTTCCACTCCTTCCACTGCCCGATTTCGCCGCCCATGAAGAGCAGCTTTTTGCCCGGTTGGCCAAACATATATCCAAAGAGCGCCCGCAAACTTCTGCCAATGATCGCCCGGCATTTTGTTCAACAGCGAGCCTTTGCCGTGCACAACCTCGTCATGCGAGAGCGGAAGGACGAAGTTCTCGTTAAACGCGTAGACCATCCGAAACGTGAGTTCGCCATGATGAAACCTGCGATAAATGGGGTCCTTGGAAAGATACCGCAGGGTGTCATTCATCCAACCCATGTCCCATTTGAGGCCGAACCCCAATCCACCGACATAGAGCGGACGGGAGACCCCCGGCCATGCCGTGGATTCTTCGGCGACGGTTTGCACGTCATTGTGTTCCTTGTAAACCTCTTCATTGAAGCGGCGCAGAAAGGTAATTGCGTCCAGGTTTTCGCGTCCGCCAAATTGATTTGGGACCCATTCTCCGGGCTTGCGGGAATAGTCGAGATACAGCATGGAAGCCACCGCATCCACGCGCAATCCATCCACATGGTAGCGGTCCAGCCAGAACAGGCCGCTGCTCATCAGGAAACTGCGGACATCGTCCCGCCCATAATTGAAGATGGCGCTTTTCCAGTCGGGATGAAATCCCTGTTTGGGATCGGCATGTTCATACAGGTGCGTGCCATCGAAGTAGGCCAGCCCATGTTCATCGTTGGGAAAGTGGGAGGGCACCCAATCCAGAATGACGCCTATACCGCTGCGATGCAGTTGGTCCACCAGAAACATGAAGTCCTGCGGAGTGCCGTAGCGGCTGGTGGGGGAAAAATATCCGGTCGTCTGGTATCCCCATGACCCGTAAAACGGGTGCTCCATCACAGGGAGAAACTCCACGTGGGTGAAGCCCATCGTCTTTATATATTCCGTGAGTTTGGGGGCCATCTCGCGATAGGTAAGCGGCCGATTATATTCTTCGGGAACTCGCATCCATGAGCCCAGGTGCAGCTCATAAATCGACATGGGCTTGTTCAGGGCGTTGTGCTCGCTCCGGGTGCGCATCCATTCCTCATCGCCCCATTTATATTCAAGGTCCCAGACAATGGACGCCGTCAGCGGCGGCGTTTCATTGTAAAACGCGAACGGGTCAGCTTTATCGACGGTATAGCCGCGGTGGTTGGAGATGATGTGGTACTTGTATTTTGTCCCCTGGCTGACGCCCGGAATGAATCCTTCCCAGATGCCCGAGCTTCCGCGCGCCCCCAGAAAATGCCGGCGCTTGTCCCAGCCATTGAAGTCGCCGATGACGGTCACCTCCCGCGCATCGGGCGCCCAGACAGCGAAATACGTTCCGGAGACGCCGTCAAAGCTGGTAACGTGCGCGCCCAACTTGTTGTAAAGCCGATAATGGCTGCCTTCGCGAAAGAGGAAGATATCGTCCTCGCTGAGCAATGACACATCGTAGCGAACACCCTGGACCGGAATTGTTGTATCACTCATAGCTCTTTAAGCCTGCGGACAACGTTCGTATAAAGTTGTTAATTCCTTGAGACGCTGAGAGAGCTCTGGCTCGAGGTTTTCAGGGCGAAACCGCCAGCGCCAGTTACCGCCGATTTTTGCCGGAGTATTCATGCGCGCCTCGCTTCCCAGCCCCAGCACATCCTGAAGAGGAACAATCACCGTATTCGCCACCGAGACCATGAGCGCGCGAATGAAGTCCCAGTTGATCTCGCTTCCGCTGGTGTTCAGATATTTCCGCGCAAACTCGCGCTCCCGGCTGATATCTTCCTCGCTGCGGGTACTGTCCCCCGGCCCCGCGCTCTTCCACCAACCCACGATGGTATCGTTGTCGTGGGTTCCAGTATAGGCGACAAGGTCGCGCGTGTAATTATGCGGCTTGAAGGAAGGCGCTTGAGGATCGGTGCCGAACGCGAATTGCAGGATTGCCATCCCCGGAAAACCGAACCTGTGGCGGATCGCCTCCACCTCCGGCGTGATGACCCCCAGGTTTTCCGCCACGATCGGCAAATCGCCTAATTGATCGTGCACGGTCGCAAACACCTCAGCGCCCGGCGCCTTGGTCCATCGTCCATGGATTGCGGTGCTCTCGCCGGCGGGAACTTCCCAATAGGCCTCGAAGCCGCGGAAATGATCGACGCGGACCACCTCAAAAAGTTCAAAGAGGGCGCGAAAACGCTCGACCCACCATGCAAAACCGGTCTTGCGCATCTTCTCCCAACGGTAAATCGGATTGCCCCAGAGCTGGCCGGTCGCGCTGAAATAATCCGGGGGCACTCCCGCCACCTTTTCCGGATTTCCATTCCCGTCGAGGCAAAAGAATTGGGGATTGGACCAGACGTCGGCGCTGTCATGGGCAACATAAATAGGCAGGTCTCCCATCATGCGGATGTGACGTTGCGCACAATAATCCTTGAGCTTTTTCCACTGCGTAAAAAAGATAAATTGAGAGAACTTATGCGACTCCATCTCTTCCCAGAGTTGCTCCTGCGCCTTCCTGAGAGCGGCAGGCTCGCGCAGCGCCAGATCCCTCGGCCAGTGCACCCACGCAACTTCGTCGTTTGCCTCTTTCAAGGCCATAAATAGAGCATAGTCCTCCAGCCATGAGGCGCGCTCTTCTTTGAATTGCCGGAAAGCTTCGCTCAAGTTATTGGAGGCCCCATTCATGAAATTGCGATAGACCTTTTTTAGAAGAGGAAGTTTATATTGGCTTACCTTCTGATAATCAACTTTGTCCGCCGCCATCTCCGGTAGATTGGCCAGCTCTCCAGTAGACAAAAGTCCCTCGTGTTGCAGCTCCTCCAGGCTGATGAGCAGCGGATTGCCGGCAAACGCGGAGAAGCATTGGTAGGGAGAGTCCCCGTATCCGGTCGGTCCAAGCGGCAGCATCTGCCAGATGCTCTGCCCTGAATTCCAGAGAAAGTCGGCAAATTTGTATGCGGAAGGGCCAAAATCCCCAATGCCAAAGCTGCTAGGCAGTGATGTGGGATGCAGCAAAATTCCGCTCAATCTGGGGAACCTTTCCTTAGCCATTCTGCCGTTTGCCTTCAGCCCTTATGGGCGCTCAATAGTTCGAATATGCCCGCAATGGGGACCCGCACCCACTCGGAGCGCCGGCGCGTTTCGTAGCGGACCTCGATCAGCGCCCGCTCCAACATATACGCATTGAGGATGATGCGAAACTCGTCACGCGACTCCGGAATCAATCCAACGCGGCCCGCGGCTTGCAAGTAGCCGCTTAAAAACGATGCGCCCACCCAGCGATACCAGAAGCTGGCCCAGTTCTGCAGCATCCCCAAGTTGCTTGCCTGCGGCACCACTCCGGGGACCTGCCCGAACTGGACGGAGCCGGCGGCGTAATGAAAAGAACGCAGCATGGAGGCTACGTCCCGCACCGGGGAAAGCTTGATGCGCCGCTCTCCCACCGGGCGGTTGGGATCTCCTTCGAAGTCGAAGATCACGAAATCTTTTCCCGTATAGAGCACCTGTCCAAGATGAAAATCATTATGGATCCGGGTGCGGATGCTGGAGATGCGGCGGTCCCGCAGTGATTTGAAGATTCCGCGCACCTCCCGCTCCTGTTCCAGCAGTTTTTTTGCTTCCTGTCGCGCCTGCTCCGGAAGCGACGATAAGCTTTCACGAAGCTGCTCAAAGGACCTTCCCGCCTGGCCCAGCATCCCGTGGTACAAAGACTGGCGATAGAAATCGGTGAATGGCTCGGGCACGAACTCAGGAGTGGTCCCACTGGCCAAGGCAAGATGAAGCTCGGCGGTGCGGGTCCCCAGCAGCCGGGCCATCTCCAAAAAAGATCCGGTCAACTCCATTACCACCGCGGGCACAGGCTCAAGCGCCAGACTGAGTGGATCGTTGCTGGGTACCTGGGCAAGGCGCGGATCGTCGCTCTTGGCCTGGGCCTGCTCATAAAATTGGCCGAGATGATCGGTGGTATAACACCATGCGTCCGCCTGATTGCATACGTACTGCTGCAGGATTCCAAGCGTGATCGGTTCGCCCGCGGGAGGCCGGTATTGCAGATGTCCCGCAAGCTGCGGCACGTTGGGAAATGGTTTGCTTCCCTCGGTGAGGAAGGAGAGGATCTCGTAATCGGGATTAGTCCCCTCATCCAACTTGCGAAAAAGTTTGAGGAACAATTTATCGCTGTAAAGGACGGCCCTGTGATTATGTTCCTTGCGCAGGACCGTGGTCTCGTTGGCAAAATTCTCGCCATTCCAGAGTTTTCGGAAGGCTCGGGTGTGGGAACCGACAATTTCCCCGGAACGGCCCTTTAAGCGGCGCCTGCGCCCGATCGCGTTCAGCAGCGCGGAATTAAACTCAGGGTCCTGCAGCCCCGAATAAAGGACCCCATTCTCTCCGTTGGGTAATTGCAGGCGGGCAAGGACCGCGTCCGGGGCGTTCTGAAAAAGCTGCTCCGATTTTTCAGCTCCGCCCACGGAAAGAGCCATGGAATAAAACTCCGGATCTCCTTCATCGAACTCGAACCGCGCCAGCAGCATATATCCATTGTGTGAGATTGGGACCACGTCAGAGATCTCCGCAAGGCGAATGCGGCGGGCGCGTCCCTTGAACCATGGCCGCTGCCGCGCAAAATTTGGAAGCAGGCGCGTGATGGAATCCAAAGTTTGCCTTGAGAAAACCTCTTCCAGAGTCCTGACGGGAAAGACCGGCAGCCCTTCGCGTCCCGATGTGGGAGTGAGCCGATCGGTGGAAGCTTCCCTGGGCCGCAATAAGAACCAATAGAAGGCGTGCGGGGCAAGCGACAGAACATAATGCTTGTCCGTGATGGCCGGAAACTCGGCGCCGCCAAACATCTCCACCAGCACCTCGCCCTGAAACTTATGCAGATCGAGTTCGACAGCCTGGGGGAAGCGGGAAAGGTTGGCGACGATCAGGATGCGCTCTTCTTCGTACTGGCGAATAAAGGCGAGCACCTTCCGATTGTCGGGATAAAGAAATTCAATCGTGCCGCGACCGAAGGCCCTGGAGCGCTTACGCTGCGCGATGAGCCGTTTTGTCCACCAGAGCAGCGAGCTGGTGTTGTTCTGCTGCGCCTCCACATTGACCGAGGTATATTGATACTCCGGATCGATGATGACCGGCAGATAGAGCTTTTGCGGATTCGCGCGGGAAAATCCCGCGTTGCGGTCCCCGTTCCACTGCATGGGCGTGCGCACCCCATTCCGGTCGCCGAGATAGAAGTTGTCTCCCATCCCGATCTCATCGCCGTAGTAAATCACCGGGGTACCCGGCAGCGAAAACAGCAGCCCATTCATCAACTCGATGCTGCGGCGGTCATTGCCAAGCAGCGGGGCCAGCCTGCGACGGATGCCCAGATTAATACGCATGGGGCGGTCCTGCGCGTAAACCCGGTACATGTAATCGCGCTCTTCGTCCGTGACCATCTCGAGGGTGAGCTCGTCATGGTTCCGCAGGAACAGCGCCCATTGGCAGTTCTCCGGGATTGGCGGGGTGATTTGCATGATGTCGGTGATGGGATAGCGGTCTTCCATTCTCAGCGACATGAAAAGACGCGGCATGAGCGGAAAATGGAAGGCCATGTTGCACTCGTCCCCGCCGCCGAAATAAGCAATCGCGTCCTCCGGCCACTGATTGGCCTCGGCAAGGATCAGCCGGTCCTTATACTTCGAATCGATATGCCTGCGCAGCTCTTTTAAAAAGTCGTGGGTCTCGGGAAGGTTTTCACAGTTCGTCCCCTCGCGTTCATACAGGTACGGGACGGCGTCCAGCCGCAGCCCATCCACACCGCGGTCCAGCCAGAAATCAAGCACGTCAAACATGGCCTTGCGCACCGCCGGATTATCGAAATTAAGGTCGGGTTGGTGCGAATAAAAGCGATGCCAGAAATAGGCCTTGGCGATCGGGTCCCATGTCCAGTTCGAGGTTTCAAAATCCTTGAAGATGATGCGCGCTTCTTTGTATTTGTCCGGGCTGTCGCTCCAGACATAAAAGTCTCGCCAGTAACTGCCCGGTTTGGCGCGCCGCGATTTTTGAAACCATTCATGCTGATCGGAGGTGTGGTTCAGCACCAGCTCGGTAATCACGCGAATTCCGCGCCGGTGCGCCTCGCGCAGAAAATTCTCAAAATCCCTGAGTGTCCCATAGGTGGGATGCACGTCCGTGTAGCTGGAAATATCGTAGCCATCGTCCTTCCACGGCGAAGGACAGAAAGGGAGTATCCAGAGGGCGGTTACGCCAAGGTCCTGGATGTAGTCGAGCTTCTGCGTGAGACCGGGAAAGTCGCCCATCCCGTCGTCCACGCTGTCATAAAAGGACCTGACGTGGACTTCATAGATGATTGCATCCTTGTACCAGAGTGGATCATTTTCAAATCCAGAGATCAGCTCATCTTGGGGCATCCAGTCGTTCTCTCCTCCAGGAGCAGCTTAATTGATGATTGAATTGGGCCGCGCGACCCAGCGCAGGAAAATGAGGGGAGCTGGGCCACAGCATAAGAAAGTAAAGATGCAGGGAAATGCCCTCAGGTCGTATGCTGAAAATAGATTCCCATATTGACGCGGCGCTCCTCGCTGCTCGTCCAATATAAGACGTTCGATATAATCAGAGTTTGCGCATCCTTTCCGCGGTCGCGCGGAGATGCGCGGCTGTGTATTCAAAATCATGAAGATCCAGACGCTGTTCGGCAGCCTCGAAGAACTCGAGCGCAAGGAAAAAGAAAAAAGCGAGAAAAAAGGCGGCTTCCTCGACCGGATGAAGGAAGCGGTCTCGAAGACGCGCGAGAACCTGAGTGAGCGCATCGAGGAGATCGTTGCCTTCAACCGCGAAATCGATGCCGGCACCCTGGATGATCTTGAGGCCTCCCTGCTCAGCGCCGATCTGGGCATGACGACGACGCAGGAAATCCTCGCCGCGTTGCGGGAACGGGCCACGCAAAAACAGATTGGCAATGTGGACGAGTTGAAGCGGCTGCTGAAGGAAGAGATCGCGGGCATCCTGACCCGCTCCGATGGAGCGCCGCCCAGGCAGGTGGAGAACGTGCCGATGGTGGTGCTGGTGGTCGGGGTCAACGGCACCGGCAAGACGACCACCATCGGAAAGCTCGCCGCCTGGTTCCACGGGCAGGGGCAGTCCGTGCTGCTTTGCGCCGCCGACACTATTCGCGCCGCCGCCATTGAGCAGCTTGAGATTTGGGGACAGCGTACCGGAGTGCCTGTGATCAAAACCAAGGCTGGAGGGGACCCCTCCGCCGCGCTCTTCGATGCGCTCACGGCGGCCAAGGCACGCAACGTGGATTATGTGATCGTGGACACAGCTGGTCGTCTGCATACCAAGGCCAATCTCATGTTGGAGCTGGAAAAGATGCGGCGGACGGCGCAGCGCATTGTCCCTGGCGCTCCTCATGAGGTGCTGCTGGTCATGGATGCGACCACCGGGCAGAACGGATTGCAGCAGGCGCGGCAATTCACGCAATCCGCCGGGGTGACCGGGATCGTGCTGACCAAGCTGGACGGCACTGCCAAGGGAGGAGTGGTGGTTGCGATTTCCCGTGAGCTGGGCCTTCCGGTGCGATATGTCGGGGTAGGAGAAAAGCAGGGGGACCTTCTACCTTTCGATGCCCAGGAATTCGTAGAATCGCTGTTCCGATAATCACATTCGTCAATTTCAGAAAAAGCCAGTGCAGACAACCGAACATCATGAACGCTGGATGAAGCGGGCCCTGGAGCTGGCCCGCCGGGGCATCGCCCTGACTTCTCCCAATCCCTGTGTCGGGGCGGTGATCACGGACCCGGAGGGCAATCTGATCGGCGAAGGCTGGCATACCTACGACAATCGCAAACACGCCGAAGTCGTGGCTTTAGAAGAGGCCGGGGAGCGTGCCCGGGGAGCCAGCCTGTACATCAATCTTGAACCCTGTTCGCATGTGGGACGCACCGGCCCCTGCGCCCATGCCGTCGTCGCCGCTGGAATCGCGAGGGTATATGTGGCCATGCGCGATCCAAATCCATTGGTCGGCGGCAAGGGGCTGGAGAAGCTGCGGGCCGCCAGGATTGAGGTGCAGGAAGGGTTATTGCAATCCGAGGCCCGCAAATTGAATGAGGCATTTGCAAAATACATCCGCACCCGGCGTCCTCTGGTCACCATAAAAGCGGGTATGACCCTGGATGGAAAGATTGCGCCTCCTCCAGAAGAACACCCGTCCCCTGTCTCCGGAGCAGGTGGCTCGACCGGCGGATGGATCACCAGCAAGGAAGCGCGAGCCCATGTGCAGGAGCTGCGGCATATGTCCGACGCCATCATGGTCGGCGTGGGCACGGTAATTGCTGACGATCCCCTGCTTACCGACCGCACCGGGCTTCCCCGCCGGCGTCCGCTGCTGCGGGTCATCATGGATTCCCGCCTGCGGCTTCCTCTTGAGTGCCGCCTGGTCAAGACGGCAAAGGACGACCTGCTGGTCTTCTGCTCCTTTGCCGAGGAGAAGCGAAAGCGTGCCCTCGAAGAGCGTGGAGTGCGCGTGGAACAGGTCCGTCTTGGGACCGCGGACGGCAGGCCCGATTTCGCCAGTATTCTTGGCCGCCTGGGCGAGTTGGAGATAACCAGCCTGCTTGTGGAAGGAGGCGCGCTTCTGAACTGGACAGCGCTGGCCACCAATTCCGTGGATAAGATATTTTTGTACTACGCGCCGAAGATCCTGGCCGGCACGGGCTCGGTCCCTTTTGCCGCCGGGGCTGGGTTCCAGAAAATGAGCGAGGCGGCTTACGTGCGCTCGATTTCCCTGCACCGCTTTGGCGAAGATTTTGCCGTGGAGGGTTATCTCCACGATCCTTACGAGGAAACCGATGTTCACCGGTCTGATTGAAGAAGTTGGGCGTGTCCTGCAGGTTACAAGCGATGGCGGTATCCATCACATCGCTATCTCGTCTCCTAAACTCGCCCCCCAGTTGAAGACCGGGGACAGCATCGCCGTGAGCGGGGTCTGCCTGACCGCGCTCAACATCACCGCCGAAGGCTTCTCCGCCGACCTGGCTGCGGAGACAGTGGCGCGGACCTCGCTGGCCTACCTCTCGCCCGGCAACTTGGTCAATCTGGAGCTGCCGACCAGGGCTGGCGCCCCGCTGGGTGGACACGTCGTTCAGGGCCATGTGGATGCAACCGGGAGATTAGCTTCCCTCCGCCCGGTTCAGGAGGATGCTGCCGGGCCGCACGATTGGTGGCTGGAGGTGGAAATCCCTCATTCCATTGAGAAATATGTGGTCGAGAAGGGGTCCATCAGTATTGAAGGAATCAGCCTTACCGTGGCTCGAACCGAGGGCGGGAAGGTGACCATCGCCATCCTGCCCCACACCTACCAGGCGACGAATCTGCACTCTCTGCAATCGGGAGACCTGTTAAACATCGAGGTGGACGCGCTCGCTCGATATGCGGAACAAATGGCCGCAAATAAACCTCACTCCTTCAATCTCACGCTGGAAAAGCTGATGGAACAGGGGTTTTAGGGTTTCCAGGCCGCAAATCTTCAGGATAGGGAAATCTTCCGGCGAAACCTGAATGGAACAGGAAAGGGCCTCTTTGCAGAAGCCCCTTCCCTGTTTTGAATTAGATCGAGCTCATATTTGCCAGGAACTCTCCGTTGGAGCGGGTCTTGCCCAGCTTATCGATGAGAAGTTCCATCGCCTCCACCGGGGAAAGCGGGTTGAGCACCTTGCGCAATACCCAGATGCGCGCCAGGTCCTCCTTGGCAATGAGCAGCTCTTCTTTTCTGGTGCCGGAACGCTGAATGTCGATGGCTGGAAAGACACGCTTATCCACCAGTTTGCGGTCCAGGATAATTTCCATGTTGCCGGTCCCCTTGAACTCTTCAAAGATCACATCGTCCATGCGGGAGCCGGTTTCGACCAGGGCGGTGGC
>CAYTQA010000011.1:0-19827 GCA_964439495.1 uncultured Terriglobales bacterium
CGCATACGTCTGCCCTTGACACCGCCGTTGTTGTTATAGACAGGATGACAAATTTAAGAGTTGGGAAGTATGGGGAGTGGTTACAGTTTAAAACTGTACTGCTACCGAAGTATGGTTAGTTTCAACGTTTGCTTCAGAGTCACGCCGAACTGTTTACGGCCGCTGGTCCTGCCGTAGATAAAGGACCAGCCTTACTCCCGGACGCATGTCATAGGTATCGTAACGCCGGTACGAGTTTCCAAGGGTTTTGTCCACCTCCGCGCTTTGCGGCTCCGAGGCGATCACGATAGGCTCACTGGTAGGCACTACACGTCCCCAGTAGCCGGCATTCGGATAATCTCGCAGGTACCATGGAAGAGGCCAATATTCAGGGGCCATCACAACAATTCCGGTATGCGTTCCCTGGTTGCGCGCCGCGACCGATTCCACCTCGTCGATGAGCGAGACAAAATTGCGGCGGGTATGCGCATAGACGTAGGGAATCGAATCGTCGTCGTAGCGGACGAAGCTCAGGTCGATGGCCTGGTATAAAGAGGCTGCGGCCGCCACACAGATTGCAATCACTGCAAGCGTGGGCGCCAGCGAGGCGCGCTTCCTGTCTTTCCGGTCGTACCATTGCTGCACTCCGTAACCTGCGACAATGGCCAGCGGAAGAACGATGTTCAGGGTCAGCCATGGGGTCTTATAAGGCAGATAGGAATATACACAGAGCATTCCCAATGCCCAGAATGCCGAAAAAATCGCAAAGGGATGGCGCGCCTTGTAAAAAGCGATCGCGGTCCCAATCGCGCCCAGCGCAAGCGTAGGGAACTCTTCCCGGACAAGCCAGTCGAGGTATGTGAACCAGCGATGCACGTCATCTGTCCTGCTGGTCTTCGTCCAATATTTGTATGTGCGGAGGGAATCGTAGACGCCTTGCGGAAAGTTGGTGAGGAAAGAGGAATAAAAGAGCACGCTCACCGCGATAAAGACGAGGGCAGCGATGGGAAGCCACTTTTTGAGCTGCTCGCGATTTGCGGATGCCGGCTTTCGCGCCTCGACTTCCCGATGGACGGCCCGGTTTGCCGCGACTGATCGTGAAATCAGCCTCTCTTTTCCATAAAGAAGACCACGCATAAAGCCGAAGGCCAGAATCAAGACAGCGAAGGTAATGACGGAGGTCTCTTTGGTGGCAAAGAGCAATGCGGCGCTTATTGCTGCCAGTATCAGAGAGCGTGCCAGCCCAGCCTCGCGGTAGCGGACGACTGCCATCAGCAGCCCGAGCGTGAAGAACACAAATAGGATTTCGTGAATGAAATAGCGGGAAAAGAAGACCGCTCCCGGAGAAACGGCAATCAACAGGGCGGCGGTGACCGCGCCCACCGGGCCAATTTGCCGCCTCAAGCCAAACAGCAGCCAGACAATCCCGATCCCAAAAAGAGCGGGGACCAGCCGCACGGCAAAGGTGCTGAGGCCGGCCTTCCCATAAAAAACGCTGTTAAACGTCGAGGTGAGCAGGCCAAAATAATAAAGAGTAGGCCCATGATAGTTCGCCGGATCATAGTGGTAGTAGCCGGTGCGGAAGAGGGCCGTCATGAACAGGCCGTTGACGCCTTCATCATGGTGCATCGGTTTTAACGTCAGGAACAATAGACGCAATAATGCCGCGAGGACCAGGATGCCGGCGCAGATCCATCTCCGTGTGCCGCGCAACTGCTCCGTATAGGGTGAATTTTCAAAGCGGTGTGGCAAGGGAGGACAAGAAGAGGACGCTTTTTGCGACCATTGTCGTGTGCTTCGCGTCCGCTTCATTTTTCAGCGCCAATCCTGTACAACCGGTAATCGCCGGCTTCCGCTATCTGGGTATAACGCTTCCAGAATTGATCGTTCACCACCAGCGACGAACGCTCCTCCGGCCCTACTAAAACGTAATCCACCCCGTAATGTTTCAAGAGGGCTTCCGCCGCTGGACCGCCCGAGTACATAGCTTTGATATCGGCCTCGCGCTGGGAATAATCGAGTCCCCTCGACCAGAGCCAGCCCGGGTATCCAAGCAGGGAGCGCCGGCCGGTAAGAAAGACCGGAGAATTATAAGTTGGCGCATGCAATATGACCGCCTGGGGAGGCGCCTGGCCTAAGATCATTCGGGCGATCCCGGTTCCAGCGCTGCTGAATTCCTGATATTCCGCGGCATGGGTAATCAGTCGCAGGACATCCAATGCTCCCGAGGCAATGAGCGAAACCAGTAAAGAGGCGGCGATCCACCGGTAGTACCGCTTACGCTTGCACCATGACGCGAGAAGCAGCGCAACCAGCGGGACCGAGGCCACATACCAGTAGAAGAGGACTTTGATGTTGTCCCATATCCACGGGGCAAGCTTGATCAGGTTGGGAAGAATGAACCATAACAGAAAGGGAGCATAGAAGAGGACCAACCGCGGGGATGGGCCATCTTCACGCTGGCGCCAGAAGACCGCCGCCAGCAGCAGGGGGACAAAAAATCCGGTGTTCACAAACCAGAACCATAGGGGGTCATGGCTTCCGTGGTCCCATCCGGTTTGCCAGCCCAGAAAACTGCGGGCATGAATCCCGCTATCGCGCAGCAGCCATACGAGCTCCGGCAGGGCAACAATCAAGGCCACGGCAAAGAAGGCCAGCCACTCCCGCCAGCAAGACCGGAAGAGGAGGGCGAGACACGCGGCGGTTGCGAGCACCACGATGAAAGTGTGGGTATGAATCAGCGGCAGCAGCCCTGTCCAGAGGCCGGCGGCGATCATGCGTCGCATGGAGGCGCTTTGGCCGCGATCTTCAAAATCCTTCCGTGACTGTGCCTTCTTCGGGACGACCGTGGAGGAAGTTGGCGGCGCTGCCTCGCTGGAAACATCAACGGAAACGGAAATCCACCATAGATAGAAGATGCAGATTGCCAATGGCAGCCCTAAGAGCAGGCTACGCTGTGGGAGAAGCAATGTAGTCAGCGAGTTTCCCCAGCGAAAGATGCTGTCATTCAGGATGGTGTAATCATGGGGAAGATTTCCAAGCAGCGGGAGCAGACCATGATCGCTGTTGCGCAAGTCCTGAAAAATCCAGCACCATCCCAGGCCGCCGCTGAACACCACCAGCAATGGGGCAAGCACTCCGGCCAGGGAGCTGCGGGTGAGGCGCAGCGTCCATTGGTGGAGGAGGCCGACCAGGGCTAGAGAGAGCACAACATTCTGCAGCCACATGGCGCGCAGGATGCCGGCGTCCATGCGCACGAAGATCGCGGTAAGAAAATCGGCCAATAAAGGATAAGTGAAGCGCACGCCGGCATAGATGGGATCCTGCGGCGGAAAATTATTGCCGTATGCAAAGCTGGAAATTACCTGTAGATGGAAAGGCAGGTCGCCCAGATTGTTGGCGGTCCCGGTGTAGATTCCACCTGAGCGTTCAAATGCGCCCTGCGCAAAAACCGCGCTGAATAACAGCGCCCATCCCAGATAAAGGCCGAAATATCCAATCGTGCCCAGGTCCGGATAATGAAACGCCCTCGAAACCGACCGCACGGCCGCGCCAACTTCCGCCTGGACCAGCTCTCGAAATCCCGATTGCAAAAGAAGCAGCCACGGAAGCAGAAGGACGAGAGAGGAAAGGCCAATGCTCCGCGCGGTGAGACCTGAAAACGAAGCGAACAGAAAGCTGATGCTTGCCAGCAGGGCCAGGCCGGTGCAGCTCCCCGCGCACAGGCGGGCGGCCAAAGGCATGTTTCGCTCATAAATAAAGGTAAGCGGTGTGCCGCTGGCCATCGCAATCGTGAGCAGGATGCAGGCGAGAAACATGGTCTTCGATTATTTATGTGCCGCGCTGGAGGGCAGGCTCCTGGTGGATTCACGGAGCACAAGCTCCGGGGCCAGGTGCCGCCGCACCGCGGAAAATTCGCGATTTTCAGCGGTAGCAGTGATGCCGTCCATGATAATGCTTACCGCCGCCGCTCCCATTGCCTCCATCGGCTGGCGCATCGTTGTTAAAGAAGGAAGAAAGAGCGCGGAGGAGGCAACATCGTCAAAGCCAATCACCGAGCACTGGTACGGGACCTGGATTCCGGATTTGGAGAGCGCCCGAATCGCGCCCATCGCGGTCATATCGTCATAGGCCATGAGAGCGGTAAAAGGCCGCTTACGCTTGAGAAGTTCTTCCGTCATTCTTGAGCCATCCTCAACGCCAAGCGTGGGGTTCACCTGATCGGGCAAATCCACAATGAGCTTAGGGTCAAGCTCAAGTCCGGCATCCTCAGCAAAGCGCTGTATCCCCATCCAGCGGTTCTTACTGGAGAGAAGCGCTTTGGGTCCGCGCACAAATGCGATCTTGCGATGCCCAAGTTTCTGCAGATGCGCAAGCGCGGAGTAAGCTCCGCCTTCATCATCCACGATGACGGAGCTGATGGACTTGGATTGCAGTTCGCGCCCGATGACGACGGTCGGGACCTCGGACTTTTCCAGGTCAGCGAGCAGATTAATATCGATAAACAACCAATTCGCCAGAACGATAAGCCCTTCCACGCGGCGTTCCAGAAGCATCTCCAGATAACGCTCGAAGCGGCCCCGCTCATTGCGGGCATCGGTAAGCATCGACAGGTAGGAAGCCTGGTAGAGCGAGTTTTCGATCCCCCGCAAAATCAGCGTGCAGTATGGGTCTGTAACATCAAAAACCATTACTCCCACGGTATGATTGCGCTTGCTGCGGAGCGACCTGGCAAAAACATTCGGATGATATCCGAGTTTCCGGGCCGCCTTCTGGATGCGCTCCTTGGTTTTAGGCGGGATATAGCGGGCCAGCGGGGCGTTGTTGAGCACAATGGAAACCGTGGTAACGGAAAACCCGCTTTGCCGGGCCACGTCCCGAATGGTGGATTTTCTCGAACCGCGTTTTACATTCGCCAAGTTTCAACCTTTGCCCTGCATTATACGCAGTTTTGTGCAAATCCCATTTCATCCATCATTTGGTCACGAGGGCCTGGCGCCGCCAGGAAGCGCGCCAGAACCAGAGAAACAGGCAGACGCCAAAGGCCAGCGTCCCAAGGCCAATCCCGATATATCGCCAGCCATTGCTGAGAAAGATATAGCTCCAGCCAAAGAATGCCAGCACCGCGGGCAAAGGATACAAAAACATCTTATAAGGACGCCGTTCCGGCGGGAGCCTCCTGCGCAGCAACGGCAGCGCGAATACCTGGCCGATGAACTGGACCAGGATACGGGTGGTGAGCAGGGCGCTGATGACCTGATCGAGCGAGAAAAAGCAGGCCAGGACCGATCCCGTGCCGAGCACCAGCAGCGACACATGAGGGAAGTTCTTGGTGGGGTGAAGCCTGGCAAAAGGTTTGAAAAAATATCCATCCACCGCTGCCGCGTAGGGAATGCGCGAATACCCCAGCAGCAGGGCAAAGACGGAGGCGAATGCGGTCCAGAGGATCAATGCGGTAAAGACGAGAGCGGTTGTGTGGCCGTAGAGCCGCTGCATGAAATCGGAGACAATGTAATTCGAGTTTGCCGCCTCGCGCCAGGGCACCACGCCAATGACGATGGTCTCAATCGCCAGATAAGCCACGGCAGTGCCCAGAATGCAGTACAGAATGGAGCGCGGAATTACGCGGGCCGGATTGCGGACCTCGTCGCCGATATAGCAGACGTCGTAATAACCCATGTAGTCGTACATGGCGATGCCCATCGCGCTGCCCAGTCCCAGGAAAAATCCTTTGGAAAAATTAAAAGCTCCGGGAGGAAAGCTGAAGGCCAGCGAGGCGTGAAAATGAGGAGCGCCCAGCACGATGATTCCAGCCATGGTGAGGATGGTCCCGGCCCATAAGGTGATGGTCAGCTTGCCGATGTCCCGAATATTGCGGTAGAGCAGCGCCAGCGCAAAGATCCCCACTGCCGCGGCCAGCCAATGCTCCTGCATGAGAGTGATCCGAGGCAGCAGATAGCTCGCATATTGTGAGAAGCCGATCATGCCCGAGGCAATTTCCAGGGGGCCGCTGAGCAGGAATTGCCATATAAAAAGGAATGCCATCAGCCGTCCCCAGCGCTGGGGCCCGTAGGCCTCGCGCAAATATTGGTAGCTTCCGCCCGAGCCGGGCCAGGCCGCGCCCAACTCGCTCCAGATTTGTCCATCGCAGATGGCGAGCAGTGCGCCCAATATCCAGCCCAGCAAAGCCTGCGGGCCACCCATGGTGCTGAGCATGAGAGGGATGGTGATAAACGGCCCCACGCCCACCACGTTGGACATATTCAGGGCCGTCGCCTGAAGCAGGCCGAAGCCGCGCTTCAAATGAGGATGAGGCAAAGCAGAGGTATCGTCCGCGAGCGAATTCAATGTAGAGTCTCTCGACAGGTCCATCGGTCCTGGGGTGAAATTTTGAGCCGCACCGCATGTCCCTGTAATCTGATCTGCTGCCAATCCATTTTGAAGGGAACGGACATTGATCGATTCTCACTTCCGCGGTTTGCGTAGTGTAACAGCAGCAACCCTGGCGCTGGTCGTTTTCATGGTATTGTCGTTTCCGCTGCGGGCGCCGGCGGACACCAATCCACTCCCACAAGATACAGGATACATAGGCCTCTACCGCACGCTTCAGGAATTGCGCACCACGGCGCGGCTGCTGCATACCACTGCCCATCCTGACGATGAGGACGGCGGCATGCTTACCCTGGAGGCGCGCGGGCGGGGCGCCACGGTTGTGTTGTGCACGTTGACGCGCGGAGAGGGAGGCCAGAACAAATCCGGCAGCGCTTTCTCCGATGAACTTGGCCTGCTGCGCACGCTGGAGCTGCTTGCCGCCGACCAGTACTACGGGGTGGAGCAGCGGTTCACCCGCGTCGCCGACTTCGGATACTCGAAAAACGCCAACGAAACCATAGAAAAATGGGGTGGACATGAGACCGTGCTACGCGACCTGGTGCGGGTGATCCGCACCTTCCGCCCGGATATCATCATCAGCCGCTTTCAGGGCACTTCCGCGGACGGGCATGGCAACCATGAGGCCTCCGGCGTCCTTACTAAAGAGGCCTTTCGCGCCGCCGCCGATCCCAATCGCTTCCCCGAGCAAATCAAGGAAGGGCTGCTGCCCTGGCAGGCCAAGAAGCTATATCAGGGAGGATTGTTTCGCGCGGGAAGCGATTACACTCTGCGCATCGACCTGGGCTCCTACGATCCCATGCTGGGCGCTTCGTACGCGCAGTTCGGCCTTCAGGGGCTGGCACATCAGACCTCCCAGGGAGCGGGCGGCGCGCGGCTTTCTCCCGGACATCGCTATGGCTATTATCGTCTTGTGGATTCGGTCCTGCCGCGCTCCAATGCGGAGCCGGAGAAGGATTTTTTCGATGGGATCGATACCACTCTTCCCGCGCTGGCCTCGCGCCTGGGGAGTGAAGAATCCAAGGTCCCAAACCTTCGCCCTCGGCTGGCAGAGATTTCACGGCAAGTCGAAGTTGCGGTTGCGGCGCTCACTCCCGCCGATCCTTCGCGCGCGGCGCCCGCATTGCTGAAGGGGCTGGGCGTTATCAACGGCTTAATTAAGGACGTCCAGTCAAAGCCGATTTGCTTGCAAGCCTGCACACGAAGCAGCGGCAATTCCAGAATGCGGTGAATCTGGCGCTGGGAGTGGTATTGGACGCGTCGGTGGATGCGCCCGGAGGAAATCAGCCGAGTTACTTTCCGCGCCTGGAGCAGACGTTTCAGATGGCGACGCCGGGCCAGAGCTTCACGCTGACCGCGAAGCTTTACAATCGCAGCGGGCAGACCGTGAACCCGCAGTCCATTGACCTGATGCTGCCGCAAGGCTGGCAGGCGACGCCCATCAGTTCCGAGTTGAAGCCTTTGCAGAAGGATAATGCCGCGACCGTCCAATTCAAGGTAACGGTCCCCGAGGATGCGCAATATACCCGACCTTACTGGCATCGCAGCGATCCCTATCGCGAGAGCATTGAACAGATCGACTGGCCGCAATATCAGACACTGCCGCTGACTCCATGGCCGGTTACGGCCAAGGCGCTCTTCCGCATTGGAGATCAAGATGGAGAGGCCGATTCGGTTGCGCAGGTGAAGTACATCGATCCGTTCAGCGGGCAGGGACATCGCGATCTCGCGGTGGGGCCGCCATTCTCGGTGGAGATGGGCGGAGAAAGCTATGACATTCCCGCGTCCACCTCCCGCCCCATTCTTCTGCAGGTGAGGGTGCGCAGCAATGTCACCACTCCCACCGATTCCGAGCTGCATCTGGAGCTTCCCGCGGGATGGCAAAGCGTCCCGCCCGTCCAACCAGTGCATCTGCAGGGCGAGAACGATTGGGCGCAGTTCCAATTCAGCGTCAGGCCCGCCGGGCTGCATGAGGGGCAATATCCGGTGCGCGGGACCGTAAATTACCAGGGCAAGCAATACTCCGACGACCTTACGCTCATCACCCGGGCAGAGCTGAGCGCCTATTATTTTTATCGTCCGGCAACGCAGAACGTGAGCGCAATCCAGGTCAATCTGCCGCAAAAGCTGAAGATCGGATACATCATGGGAGCGGGTGATGAGATCCCTGCCACGCTTCAGCAGCTTGGCCTTGAGGTGGAGACAATCTCGCCTGTGGCATTGGCCGCCGGCGATCTCAGCCGCTATGACACGATCGTTCTCGGGATTCGCGCCTACGATGTGCGCGACGATGTGCGCGCCTATAACCGCCGGCTGCTGGATTTTGTCGCCCAGGGCGGAACGCTGATCGTGCAATACAACCAGAGCACCGGGACCTTCAATGCAATACATCCGATGCCTTATCCCGCGACCGCGGGCAACGAGCGCGTCAGCGTGGAAGAAGCTCCGGTGGAGATACTTGTTCCGGAGGACAAAATCATGAAGCAGCCCAATCAGATCAGCCAAAAGGATTTCGACAACTGGGTGCAGGAGCGTGGGCTGTATTTCATGAAGGATTGGGACGAGCATTACACGCCGCTGCTTTCTTCGCACGATCCCGGCGAGCAACCTCTGAAGGGAGGCCTGCTGGTCGCTAAGTATGGGAAGGGGACCTATGTTTATACCGGCTATGCTTTCTTCCGGCAACTGCCGGCTGGGGTGCCGGGCGCGGTGCGACTGTTCGTGAACCTTTTGGCCGCGGGACACTGAGAGTACATGCGAGTGTCCTGCTGAATCTGTCTTGACCACTACCTCTCAATCCGATTCCACCCCGCTCATACGCGGCCTTGGATTGCTCTCCGCGACTACTCTCAACATGATTGAGATGATCGGCATCGGTCCGTTCATCACCATCCCGCTCATCATTCATGCCGCCGGAGGTCCGCAGGCGATGCTGGGCTGGATCTTCGGAGCGGTGCTTGCGATGTGCGATGGAATGATCTGGTCGGAACTGGCGGCGGCGCTGCCCCGGGCGGGAGGCTCGTATCAATATTTAAAAGAAATCTATGGCCCGCGACGCTTTGGGCGAATGGCCTCATTTCTCTACGTGTGGCAGCTTACCTTCAGCGCGCCGCTCTCCATCGCCTCGGGGTGCGTTGGGCTTTCTTTATATGCCACATATCTCTGGCCTCCGCTGGCGTCCACTATTACCACTTGTAACCTGGACCTCGGCATTCCGATTCTTGGTCCCATGAGTTTTGGCGTGACCATCACTCGCGCCACGGGTCTGGCGATCTGCGCCTGTTTGCTTGCGGTGACGCTTACCTACCGGCGAATCACAGTGGTGGGACGGTTATCCAATTTGCTCTGGGGCGGAGTACTGGCGACCGTCGCCTGGGTGGTGGTTGCGGGACTCACACATTTTCATCGCGCGCTCGCCTTTGATTTTCCCGCCAATGCGTTCCGCCCCGGTCCGGAGTTTTTTACCGGGCTGGGCGCGGCCATGCTGATCGCGACCTACGATTATTGGGGCTATTACAACATCGCCTTTTTGGGTGAGGAGGCAAAGGACCCGGGACGGAATATTCCACGCGCGATTTTGTTCTCCATCCTCGCGGTGGCCACGATTTACATCGTGATGAACATCAGCATTCTCGGCGTCATGCCCTGGCGGGAGCTCAGCGCCACCGCCGAGACAAACACGCGGACCTATGTGATTTCCAGCATGATGCAACGCGTCTACGGAGCCTTGGCGGGAAGGGTGGCCGCCATGCTGATCATGTGGACGGCCTTCGCTTCCATCTTCTCCGTAATGCTGGGGGCCGCGCGCGTGCCTTATGCCGCCGCGCTGGACGGCAATTACTTCCGGGCCTTTTCCCACCTGAACCCGAAAGGCCGTTTCCCCGATGTTTCGCTTCTAGTCCTCGGCGCATTGGCGGCTTTTTTCTGTCTCTTCCGGCTGGCCGACCTGATTGCGGCGCTGGTGGTCATCCGCATCCTGATCCAGTTTCTCTTGCAGACGATAGGAGTGATCATTCTGCGTGTTCAGCGTCCGGAGCTGGAGCGGCCCTTCAAGATTCCGTGGTTTCCTCTTCCTGTACTGTTTTCGCTTACGGGATTTCTCTACGTCCTTTTTGCCCGCAGAAATTTTTTGCGCGAACTACGCCTCGCCGCCGTGCTGCTGGTATTGGGAATATGTGTTTACCTGTTGCGCGCGCTGCGTCGCGGCGAGTGGCCGATGCAGAAGGCCGGAGACGCAATGTTAGAGAGGGAAACTGTTCTTCCATCCGGCGCTGAGATTGCTTCCAGGCAAAAAGTATTTGTTTCTCATCCTGCAACCTCCAGCACGCCGCCAGGCATGATTGAGCCAGGCATCTGGGGCACGCTTCGCCAGCCATTATTCCGAGGACTTTGGATCGCCGCCATGGTCTCTTATACCGGCACATGGATGCAGAACATGGCTGCCGGATGGCTGATGACCTCGCTCAGCTCCTCGCCCCTGATGATCAGCCTGGTGCAGGCGGCCACCAGCTTTGCGGTGTTCTTCGTCGCCCTCCCGGCTGGCGCGCTGGCTGACATGGTGGACCGGCGCAAGCTCCTGCTGGTGACGCAATCCTGGATGGTCGCCGCCGCCGCCATTCTTGGCGTGCTGACCCTTCGCGGCGCGGTCACGCCGGTAGTGCTGTTGCTGTTTACCTTTTTCATGGGACTGGGCGCGGTCATGAACGATCCTGCCTGGCAGGCCATCACCCCTGAGATTGTGAGCAGCGAGTGCGTTCCCACCGCGGTGGCGATTAATTCCGCCGCATTCAATATCGCCCGCGCGGTGGGTCCGGCGCTGGGCGGCATCGTGATTGCCACTTTGAACTCCGGTGCAGCTTTCCTGTTGAACGCTGCCTCGTTCTTTGGAGTGATCTTTGTGCTGGCGCGCTGGAGGCGAACTCCCGGCAGGGCACATGAACATGGCGGGCGGCTGCTGGCTTCGATTCGCGCCGGCATCGTGCATGTCTCGCATGACGCAACTCTTAAGGCGGTGCTGGTACGCACCGGGGTGTTCAGCTTCTTTTCGAGCGCTCTTTGGGCGCTGCTGCCGGCAATCGCCAGGGAGCATGGCTCGGTCGGCTACGGAATCGTCTTCGGGCTTATGGGGCTGGGCGCGCTTTTTGGCGCTGCCCTGTTGAGCTACTTCCGCCGCCGATGCTCAACCGATACCCTGGTGGGCTTTGCAACCGTCCTGTTTGCCGCCGCTAGCTTCACCGCCGGACATGTGGACGTCTTCTGGGTGCATTGCGTGGTCTTTGTCTGCGCCGGCTTTGGCTGGATCAGCGCCGTGGCCAGCTTCAATGTGGTGGCCCAGACCGCCGCGCCCAACTGGGTGCGCGCCCGCATGCTTTCCATGTATGTGCTGGTACTACAGGGCGGGATGTCGATCGGCAGCGGCCTGTGGGGCGCAATCGCCGACCGGGCGGGAATTCCTTCCGCCCTGACCTATGCCGCCGCCGGACTGGTGATGGGACTCGCGCTGGTTCCCTTTCATTCCTTGCGCGTTCCGGTGCGGGATGTCACTATGGCTGCGCAGCAATAGGGGAATGAAAGAGAGAAATGAGATCAGGCTTCTGATAAGGAGAATCAATATGCACAGCAATCGGATGGCAGTTTCTTTACTGGTATTGCTCGCCGCCTCACTGAGCTTTGCTCAAGCCGGCGCGCCCACCACCAACCCGCCTCAAAACAGCCCTAACGCCGGCCCTTCACAACCCGCGCCCACAATAGCGACGGTGCTGGACAACCAGCTTAAAAGCATCGAGCGGCAATTTGTGCCTGCCGCCGAAGCGATGCCGGAAGATAAGTACGCATTTGCCCCAACCAGCGGGGAGTTCAAAGGCGTGAGAAATTTTGCCACGCAGGTGAAGCACGTTGCCACGGCCAATTACATCTTCGCCGCCGCCATACTCGGTGAAAAGCCCCCGGTGGAGGCGCCCGATGAAAACGGGCCGAAATCGGTCCAGTCCAAAGCGGACATTGTGAAATACGTGAAGGATTCCTACACCTATGCCCATAAGGCATTTCAGCAGATCACGAATGACAATGCCGTCGCTTCTATCCCTTCCCCGTTCGGGAAAGGACAAGCGACGCGGCTCGGCCTGGCGGTCCTGACGGTAGCGCACGGCTTTGATCACTATGGACAGATGGTTGAATACCTGCGGATGAATGGCATTGTTCCTCCGGCCAGCCGGAAACCATAAGCCGGTTATTCGGGTAAGTAATGGCGGGCGGGTGTAATCATCCCGTCTGCCATTTTTCCATGGTCCAGCCGAATAATAATTTCTAATATTTCACCTTTTCCCGCACCTTCGCTTCTCGAATCAGCTTGCCCCTGAGTCCCCCAAAAGTAATCCAGGAACGCACTAAACTCTTTACCTTCATCGGCCTGCAATGTACATTTGCAGGCGCTCACATTGAAAGGGTGGGGTGCTGCGGATTTGATGAATACCTGGTTTCGAAGCGTATTTATATTCGCCATACTGCTGATGGCCTATGGCCTCATGGTTGAGGCATTTCATCTCATGAATCTTCCCAGTGACCGGGCCCTCTATGGCGGAATCGCAATGATCCTTGGCTTGATTGTGGTAGTCCCGACAATCATCCACATGGTTTGGAGGAAACATCTATGACAATTTTTACGGAGAGACACGGAAAGCCGATTATTGAGGGAGGAGATCGCCGCCTTAATACCGGCACGATTTTTCGCGGAATTGCAATTCTCGCGGCCGTGATTATCGGCTGGATCATTCTCACCAACATCGCGAACGTCACGCGCATCGATGCCGGACATGTCGGCATTGAAATCAATCTGGCGGGCAGCCAGCGCGGCCCATCTGAAATCCCGATTCGTACCGGATGGGTATTTTACAGTCCATTGCGCACCCAGATTATTGAATTTCCCACGTACGTACAAACCGTAAAGTGGACGAAAGACCTGAATGAAGGCCGCGCAATCAACGAGGAGATGGGATTTAACACCAAGGAAGGCATGGAGATTTTTGCCGACGTCTCGCTTTCTTATGCCATCGACCCCGCCAAGGTGCCGGATTTTTATGTGAAATACCGGGTGAGTAATCTAGAGAACTTTACCCATGGAATTTTGCGGGACATAGTCCGCAACTCACTCAATGAGGTGGCCTCCACCTATACAGTCGAGGATATCTATGGGGAAAAGAAAGCGGAATTCCTGAACAAAGTGGAGTCCATGATTGACAGCAAAGTCGTTGCCGTTGGAGTAGGGGTGCAACAGTTCGGCTTCATCGGGGCCCCACGCGTGCCTGCAATGATCGCTCAGGCCATTACCTCCAAGGCGCAGGCCATTCAGGAAGCCGAAAGGGCCAAGAATGAGTTGGCCCTTGCGCAAGCGGAAGCCGCTAAAAAAATCGCCGAAGCCGATGGCGATGCGAAATCCGCTGTCGCCCGTGCCAAGGGCGAGGCAGATGCGAATCGAATTCGCCAGAGTTCCCTGACCGCGCAGTTATTGGAGCTCCGCCGCCTTGAAAACCAGCGCGCCCTTATCGATAAGTGGAACGGCCAGCTTCCGACTGTAGAAGCGGGACAGAACGGCATGCTGCTGCAATTGCCCCGCCCTCAGCAGTAAGCGCCCGCATCTGGAAGAGCGCTCCATTTGTTTTGTGACGAAAATAAAAATGGCGGGTGATGAGCCCGCCATTTTTATTTCCCGATGGTTCCGCGTTATCGGGGTGTGCTAGTGGTGTTGTCCGGTTGGGTTGTGTTGCCCGCCGGGGCCGCGATTCCAGACTGCCCGGTCCCGTTATTATTAGTGGCTGGCTGCGCGGTCGTGGTGGAAGTCTGGGCCGCGTTGCTGCCATTCATCGAGCCATTATTTACACTGCCCGGGTTTGTAGTTCCAACCCCAGCCGCATTACTGGTTTGCACGGAGGTGGCTGCGCCCTGGGAGGTATCCGCCGGGTTCCCGGTGAGGCCGGCATTAATGGACTCGCCGGAGACCACCAGCTCAACGCGCCGGTTTTGCTGGCGTCCGGAAGGGGTCGCATTGCTGGCGATCGGGCCAGACTTGCCGAAGCCCTGCGCGGCCACGCTGTTCATATTGATCCCCTGCGAGACCAGATAATCGCGGACCGTCATGGCGCGCTGCTCCGAGAGGCGTTGGTTAAACTGATCGCTGCCCACATTGTCCGTGTAGCCGTCGATTTTCATCTTCAGGTCGGGATAGGCGAGCAGGATCCCCGCAACCTTCGCCAGCTTCTCTCTCGCCGCCGGCTTCAGGGTGTACTGGCCGGTATCGAAGAGGACATCGGACATGTTGACGATCAGCCCCTGGGCGGTTTCGCGGGTGGCCAGGATGCTGTTGAGCTGTTGACGCAACCGCTCGCGCAACTGGGCCTTTTCAGCTTCCGCCTGCTGGGCGCGCTGGGCTGCAAGCTGGGCTTCCTGCTGGGATTGTTGTGCCTGCGCCTGTAACGCCTGCTGCTGTTGCAGCGCGGCCTGGCGCGCGGCTTCGGCTTCCGCTTTTTCCTGTTGCGCCTTTTGAGCGGCGGCATCCGCCTCTGCCTTAGCTTGTTCAGCCTGGGCTTTTTCCTGTTCCGCGGTGGCGCGCTCGGCCTCAGCCTGGGTCCGACCCTGCGCTTCTTCCTGGGCCTTGGCGTTGGCTTCCGCTTCGCGCTGGGCCGCCGCCGCACGTTCCTTCGTCAGGGACTCTTCGCGCTGCTTGCGGAGAGAGATGATGCGCGCGTCTTCGGCGTCCTGTACGGCCTCGCGGGCCGCGGCGATCACTTGCCTGCTGCCCCCATGGCTGCTCTGAAATCCTTCGGCATTCTGCAGCTCCGTTTTCGCTTTCTGGATGCTGTCGCTTGCATACTGGTCCGCCTGCGCCACCTGCGCCAGGTCCACCGCATTGCGGGCTTCTTCCAGCTCCAGCGGGACCTTATGATCGCTCTTTGCGATCTTCAGATTGGCCGGACTGTAGTTCTGTATATATTGGCCGCGCGGCAGCAATTGATACTTGGCATCTACCTGTTCGATGGTGCCCAGCGTATCGGGACGAACGGTGTTCTCGAGCACAACGGCGTCGCTTGGCTGGGTCACGGCATAGTAAGGCTCCGCCGTTACAATCAATCCAAAAGCCTGCAGGTCGGTGGTGACATTGATCGCGCTCTTCGAGCCATTCAACAGGACCTCTCCCAGGTTCTGCGGGCGCCCTTCCGTGGTGATCGCCCAAAGCACATAAGTCAGATATTCAGGGCCAAAGGTGCTGGCCGGTACCAGGTGGTCGAATTTCGCGTCGATGACGAGGCGTCCGCGACGGCTGTCCACCACCGCGCTGCCCCGCCCGGTAGGATCCAGAGTAGTCCCGCTAAAATCAATTTTGGTGCTTCCGCTGCGGTGCCGGTAATTGATGGCCTTGATGGTGCGGTCCACGACTGCGACGCGATAGATGGGGACCGAACCGCTGGTGTCCGCCTGTGCGTTGCTGTTGTACCGCGGCTGTGAGGTTGGGTTGGTCTCCTGGGCCGCCGCCATGCCACATAGAAGGAGCACTGCTACAACTGATTTGATCATTCGAATAACTCTCTTCCTGAAACAGAGCACGTTCCATTCTGTTTCCAACTTCGGATTCTTTGACTTGAGATGCAATCAAGGTTGCGGGGGTGTGCTCCCCGAATAAAGCTTTTGTATACATGGGGAAACCGGGCGTCAACTCACCAGCCTCAACTCTTTAGGGTTCGGCTCCTTGGGCTGCGGGTCTGCCTTTTCCTTGATCGGCAGCCTCTCGCGTGCGGCTTTCATCAACTCCGCATTGATCTCGGCCCCGATCAGAAAAGCCGCGCTGCTGATATAAAACCAGAGCAGCAGGGCCACAACCGCGCCCAGCGCCCCATAACTTTTGCTGAAGTTGGCAAAATGTTGCAGATAGATGCCGAACCCATACGAAGCCAGGATCCAGAGCAGCACTGCAATCACCGCGCCGGGGATGGTTTTGGTGAACCTGCGCTGCTCCACATTCGGTGCCAGATAATAGACAACCTCCACCGTCAGCACGGCAAAACCAACCGCCACAAACCAGCGCAGATAAAGCCAGGAGGCAATGAACATCGGGCCCAGGCCGAAGTGGGTGAACAGCTTTCCGCCCCATTCCGGCCCTAAAATCATGGCGGCAAGCACAATCGTGACGAAGAGACCCACAAGGAAGGTCAGTCCGATGGCAAGCGGCCGCGTCTTCCAGAATGGCCGCCCCTCCTGAACATCGTAGGCGACGTTCAGGGCCTCGATCATCGCCGAAAATCCGCCGGAAGCGGACCAGATGGTCCCCAGAAACCCGAAGGAGAGAAAGCCGGAATTCTTGCCCTTCATGATGTCTGCGAGCACCTTCTCGACCAGTGCGATGGAATCGCCCGGGACCAGGTGACGCATGACAGCCATGATCTGTCCAAAGAGGTCGGGAATCGGTATGTACCCAAGCAGGCTGGCCATGAAGACCAGGAGCGGCAGCAATGAAAGAAAGAAGTAGTAAGCCAGGCTGCCGGCAAAGGCGAGCAGGTGATTGCGGTCGAGGTCAAAGAAGGCCTTTTTGGTCGCCTGCGAAATCTGGGTTACTGTCATCATCAGAGACATGCTGCTCTCTCGCGGGAGTTTGCATTATGTGGGATGTCTCTTGATTGCCGGAGGGATGTTCCGGGGTCAGGGGAGAGGGCCTACAAAAAATAAGGCCCAATGCCGTTCGGCATTGGGCCCATCCGCGACTTAGCAGTTCTCTACTTTTTCCTGGTAGCGGAGCTGTGTCTCTCTCCCAGCGACTTCGGGTCCGACAGGTTTCTCGGAGAAGCTCGATCGAGGGTTGAGATCATCAGTTGTGCGGCCGCCGGAACGCCCACGCGGCCGCCGCGCACGATGTCTTTGGCGGTCAGGCTTCGTCCATAAATCTTCTGGTTGGCGCCATTGTCCTGCCGCAGCGTTGATCCTTCGAGCGATACCCCGGCGAACAGTCCGCGCGCGCGGGAGTAAGAGAGGATCTCGGCCCGCAGATTCAAATCGGTGGCCGCTTCCGCATCGCGCCCTTTCGGCCCCGCTGCCGCGGAGGCGTCTCCTCCCAGCTTCACCTTGCTTTTCAGCAAGGACTCGACCCCGCGCGGGCTGTTGACCAGCAGGACGAAATCGGTCTCCTGTCCGCCTAATTGAAATCCGATGTTGCCGCCCTCCAGGGCGAACATCGAGGGCGCACTCCAGCGGCCGGTGAAGTTCTCTCCCGATCGGCATGACATCGCGCCGCGTCCGTAGCTGCCGCCAATCCCCATGGCAAATTTCTTCACCGACGGGATCACGACCACGCACTCGGCACGGTCCAGAATGGGTTTCGGAATATTGTCGGGGATATCGAGGATCTCCTTCAGGACCTCTCCGGCTTCCTTCAGCCGGTTTTGCTCTTTTTCCTGGGCGAACATTGCGGTGGAAAACACTAATAAAAGCGCGACAGCAAGCGATGTCTTTTTCATCTTCTCTCTTTGCGGCATTCTGGGAATGGTGGTCCTTCCAAGTAAGACTATTATTGAAGAATACAAGGCGAACAACGTGCCGGAAGTGCACACTGGTTATGTACTCTTCTGGTACGTTGCCATTCGGATATTCAGGGCTGGGAATCGGGAACTGGAAGTGGCTGCGGATCAGTGACCCTGGCTTTTCCCCATGGATTGATTGTAGGCGCGCACCTCCGCTCTGTGGATATCGCAATCGTGGATGGCAAACTTCTCTTCCACCTGGGTGGAGGGAAGCAACGGCTGATTTTCCTTGCTGTGCTCCACACGATTGAGGAACACCTGCCCACACTCGCTGCACTTCCATCCGACGGGGCGAATGGAAATGTAATATTGTGGGACCAAGGCGCGCATTAAGCCACTATACGCTTCTCCGGCTGCCCCGCTGGATTTATTAATTGGCGGGGTGGTCTCCACATCCAGAGTTGAACGTCCTGCCTCTCTGAAATTTGCAGGCTCGAACTTTCCTCCAGGCAATTTTGAATTATCGTTGATCCATGACGCCATTCATTACAGAAGAGGGTAAATCCGCGGAGGCCGCCTCCACTGCGGTGGTCCCACCCGCGGCGAAAAAGGTCCGCACGGAAAACATATTCATTCCACCACGCTGCTGGACGATTATCACTGGCTCCGCGACAAATCGAATCCCGAGGTGGCCCGCTATCTTGAGGAGGAGAACGCCTATGCCGACTCCGTCATGAGGCCCACCGCGGCCCTGCGGAAGAGACTCTATGACGAGATGGTGGGCCATATTAAAGAGACGGACGTGACCGTTCCCTACAAGCAGGAGAACTATTTCTATTACTCACGCTGGGAGGCGGGGAAGCAGTATCCCATTCTGGCGAGAAAGCGCGGCAGCCTCGATGCGCCGGAGCAGGTCACGCTGGATGTGAATGAGCTTGCGAAGGACGAGCAGTTCATGGCCCTGGGCGGTTATGAGGTGAGCGACGACGGGAATCTGCTCGCATATTCCACCGACAATACAGGCTTTCGGCAATACCGGCTGCGTGTCCGCGATCTGCGCACCGGACTCGATCTGCCCGACACCGCCGAAAAGACCGGCTCGCTGGTCTGGGGCCGCGATCATCAAAGCGTCTTCTATACGGTCGAAGATGAAGCCAAACGGCACTACCGCCTCTATCGTCACCAGCTTGGGACAGATAGCAAGAACGACGAGCTGGTCTTTGAAGAAAGAGACGAACGCTTCAACCTTCACGCGGAAAAATCGCGCAGCGGCAAATACATCTTTTTAATCTCCTCAAGCCATACCACATCGGAGGTGCGCTATCTGGAAACCTCCAGCCCGCAAGAGGGTTGGAAGCTGATTGCTCCGCGCGAGCAGGATGTGGAGTACTACGCCGAACACATCGGAGACCACTTCTATATCCGCGCCAACGATAAGGGCCGCAACTTTCGCATGGTCTCCGCGCTCATCAGCGCTCCCGGAAAAGAGAATTGGAAAGAGATTGTTCCCGTCCGCGAGGACGTGATGCTCTCGGAGTTCGAGCCTTTTCAGGATTTTTATGTGCTGGTGGAGCGCGAGAACGGATTGCCGCAGCTCACGGTGGTCAAGCTGGCCAGCGGAGAGCGCCGGCGCATCGCTTTTCCGGAGCCGGTCTATACCGCGGCGCCGCAGATCAACCGCGAGTTCAAGAGCCGGGCCTTCCGTTACAGCTATCAGTCGCTGGTCACGCCGGCCTCGGTCTTCGATTATGACGTTGAGGCCGGCTCCTCAGCGCTGCTCAAGCAAACCGAGGTCCCCGGCGGCTTCGATGCCGCAAACTACAAATCCGAGCGCCTGTGGGCCACCGCCGGCGATGGGGTGAGGGTCCCGATCTCGGTTGTCTATCGCGCCGGACTGAAGCGCGCCGACGGTTCAAACCCTCTTTATGTGTATGCCTACGGATCGTATGGCGCCACG
>CAYTQA010000012.1:0-7828 GCA_964439495.1 uncultured Terriglobales bacterium
GAATCCTTTCAATTCGCCGACCGAGGTTTACATCGCGAACTTCTCCTGGGGAAAGTATCTCGGCCATGGAGGCGATGAAGGCGTGGATGTCTGCGTCTCATCCTGGAACCGCCTCGCCCCGAATACCATGCCGGCGATGGCCAAGGCTGGGGCGAATTACATGAATTCGCAGCTCATTAAAATGGAAGCCGTCCTGAACGGCTATGTCGAGGGCATTGCGCTGGATGTAAGCGGATACGTGAGCGAAGGCTCCGGCGAAAACCTCTTCATCGTGCGCAATGGCACGATCTATACCGCCCCGCTGGGAAACTCCGTGCTGCCCGGCATCACGCGCGATTCCATCATCCTGCTGGCGCGCGATCTCGGCATTCCCGTGGTCGAGCAGATCATTCCGCGCGAATTGCTCTACATCGCCGACGAAGTCTTCTTCACCGGAACGGCGGCAGAGGTCACGCCCATCCGCTCGGTGGACAAGATCCTCGTGGGCGACGGCAAGGTGGGTCCGGTCACTAAATCCATCTCCAAAGAATTCTTTGCTATTGTGGAAGGCCGGGGGAAAGACCGTTATGGCTGGCTCACTCCGGTGGCAATCGGCAGCAAGCAGACGGTAGGAGTCTAAATTTTTCGACTGGATTCTTCGGGCGATTGCGGAATCGAGGATCGCGAGTTTCTCTATTCCATGATCGCCCGATCAACTGTTCCTGGCTTTGGATTGGCCCTCAGGCGGGTCATGCCAACCGATTAAATCCTGACTTCCGGTGATCAGGCGCGCTCCGCGCTCGTAGGTAAAATACGCCCACATCCACTCGGTCAGCACCGCAAGACGGTTTCGGAATCCGATGAGAAACAGAATATGGATGAACAGCCATGCGGCCCAGGCGACCACGCCGGAGAAATGGAACCTGCCAACCTGCGCGATGGCCCGCCTTCTTCCAATCGTCGCCATAGTGCCCTTATCGAGGTAGTGAAAGGGCTTTCTTGGCTGCCGGCGCAGATCGCTTCCGATCATCGCTGCCACATGCTTGCCCATCTGGATGGCCACCGGAGCGAGGCCGGGAAGGAACTCAGCTCCTTGTTTGAAAGCGGCCAGATCGCCGATCACAAAAACTTCACGATGCCCTTCAATATTCAATTCTGAATTTACGAAGACGCGCCCGCTGCGGTCGGTCTCCACTCCCAGCGCTTTGCCCAGCAACGAGGCCTTCACCCCGGCCGCCCATAGCGTGACCGCGGCCTCGATCTCCTCGCTCTGGGCGCCGCTGCCCGGAGCTCCTCGTTCGAAGATCACCTTCCCCGGCGCGAGTTGGGTGACCCGGGCGTTGGTATGGACTTCCACTCCCAGCTCCCGCAACTGCTCTTCCGCCTTGCGCGACAGGTCTTCGGTGTAGCTGGGCAGGACCCGTGGACCGCCTTCCAGCAGGACCACGCGGGCGCGCGCCGGATCGATGGCCCGAAAGTCCGGCCGCATTACGGTTTTAGAGATGTCCGAAATGGCCCCGGCAAGTTCCACACCAGTGGGACCGGCGCCCACAATAACGAAGTTCAATGGAGAGCTGGTCCCATAGATGGAGGTTTCGCGCTCCGCCAACTCAAATGCCAGCAGGACGCGGCGGCGGATCTCGGTGGCATCTTCGATGGTTTTAAGGCCGGGCGCGAGGAGCTCCCACTCCTGATGACCGAAATAAGAGTGCGTGGCCCCGGCGGCAACGATCAGGTAGTCGTAACCAATCTCTTCCGTGACCTTCAGCCGGACGCGGCGGCGCTCCAGGTCAAAGCCGCTGACCTCATCCATTAAAACTCGGATATTTTCGTATTTGCGCAATATTCCGCGCGCCGGAGAGGCGATCTCTCCAGGGGAGAGCACGGCCAGCGCTACCTGATAGAGCAGGGGCTGAAAAAGATGATAGTTCTTGCGGTCGATCAGCGTTACCTGGACCGGCAACTTTCCCAGGCTGCGGGCGGCGTTGATCCCGCCGAAGCCGGCGCCCACGATGACCACGCGCGGCCGCGCGTCACTCTTCACGGCATTGCTGGTCTGGCCCATTCCACCCCGCGAGTAAACCATACCATGCGGTGCATCTCAGCAGGACAGTATCATGGTCCCGCCGATTCATCAGTAGGACCGTATGAAACAGAGCCGCGAGTCTGAGGCGGTTACGATTTATCGGCCATGAGCACGCCGCCGCTGGCGTAATCTTCCCGCGACACCTCAACCATGGTCACGGTGACGGCTTCGCGCCGCGCCCCCGCCTCTTCGACCATGGCATCGGTCAGGCGCGCCGCCAGCTTGCGTTTCTGCTCGATGGTGCGGCCTTTCAACAGCGTGACTTGAATTACAGGCATTCGATTGTCCTATTCCGCCAGCTCATAGCCGGCGAAGAAGTAGCTCAATTCGAAGCGCGCCGTCTCCTCGGCGTCGGAGCCATGGATGGCGTTGGCCTCGATGCTCTCCGCATATTTCTTGCGGATAGTGCCATGCTCCGCCTTGGCCGGATCGGTGGCGCCCATCAGCTTGCGCAGGTCAGCGATCGCATTCTCTTTTTCAAGCGCCAGGACCACCATCGGCCCCGAAGACATGAACGTGGTGAGTGAATCGAAGAATGGACGGCTGGAGTGGACGGCGTAAAAACCTTCGGCCTGCTTCTTGGTGATCTCGACCATCTTCATGCCGAGGATGCGGAAGCCCGCCTTTTGAATCAGGGCAAGAATGTCGCCGGTCGAGCCCTTGCTTACCGCATCCGGCTTCACGATCGAGAATGTACGCTGCAAAGTTTTCATTCCTGTGCTTTTCCTTCTTGTGTGTAAAAGTCTTTAAACCTTTGCGCCAATCGCCTGGGCGAGGGTTTCGCCAATCACGGCGGGAGATTTTGCCACGCGAATGCCCGCATCTTCGAGGGCGCGGATCTTCTCCTTCGCGGTGCCATGCCCTCCGGAGATGATGGCCCCGGCATGGCCCATGCGGCGGCCGGGCGGCGCGGTCTGGCCGGCGATGAACGAGACCACGGGCTTGTTTACGTTTTTCCTGATGTACTCGGCGGCGGTCTCCTCGGCATTTCCGCCGATCTCGCCGATCATAATGATGGCCTCGGTCTCGGGGTCTTCATTGAAGAGGCTGACCGCATCCACAAAGTTGGTGCCGATAATGGGATCGCCGCCGATGCCGATGGCGGTCGATTGTCCGATCCCGCGCTGCGTGAGCTGATAGACGGCCTCATAGGTAAGCGTGCCCGACCGCGAGACGATGCCGATATTGCCTTCCTTATGGATGCGTCCGGGCATGATGCCCACCTTGCACTTGCCGGGGGAGATGATGCCGGGGCAATTGGGCCCGATCAGCCGCGAGCGCTTGCCCTTGAGATATTCCCATGCGCGCACCATGTCCATGCCGGGAATGCCCTCGGTGATGCAGACGATCAGCGGCATGCCGGCGTCGGCGGCTTCCATGATGGCGTCGGCGGCGAAGGGCGGCGGCACAAAGATGACGGAGCAGTTGGCCCCGGTCTTTTCCATGGCCTCGGCCACGGTGTTGAAGACGGGCCAGCCTTCGTGCGTGCTCCCGCCTTTGCCCGGCGTTACTCCGCCCACCACCTTGGTGCCATATTCCTGGCATCCGCGGGCGTGGAAGGTGCCTTCGCGCCCGGTAATTCCCTGCACGATCAGTCGAGTCGATTTATCTACAAGAACGGCCATTTTTCTTCGTTTCTATTTTTTGAGTATCGGATGATTGTTTAAGAGCGGGCGCCGGGCGTTCATCTTCCCCGGGCCGCAGCCACGACTTTTTCGGCGGCGTCCTTCATCGTCTCCGCCACAATGAAGTTCAGGCCGGAATTTTTCAGGATCTCACGGCCCTGCTCCACATTGGTCCCTTCTAGGCGCAGGACCACCGGCAGTGTGATCTTGGTTTTATTGGCGGCCTCGACCACACCGTTGGCCAGAGTGTCCACGCGCAGGATCCCGCCAAAGATGTTGATCAGCACGGCCTTCACATTCTTATCGCTTAAGAGGATCTCGAATGCGTGGGTCACCTGCTCGGCATTGGCGCCGCCGCCCACATCGAGGAAGTTCGCGGGCATGCCGCCGGCGTACTGGATGATGTCCATGGTGGCCATCGCCAGCCCGGCGCCATTCACCATGCAGGCGATATTGCCGTCCAGCTTAATGTAGTTCAGGCTGTACTTCGAAGCCTCGACCTCGAGCGGGTCCTCCTCGGCGGTATCGCGCAGCTCCTTGATCTCCTTGTGGCGGAAGAGCGCGTTATCGTCGAAGTTCATCTTGGCATCAAGGGCAAACAGACGGCCATCGGTGGTGGTGATGAACGGATTGATCTCGCACAACGAGGCGTCGGTCTCGACGTAGGCGCGATACAGCGCGGTCATGAACTGGACCGCCTGATTGATCTGCTCCGGCTTCAGTCCGAGGCCGAATGCCAGTTTGCGCGCCTGGAATGCCTGAAAGCCGACCGCGGGGTCAATGTATTCCTTCAGGATGGCCCCGGGGTCCCGGGCCGCGACCTCTTCAATCTCCATTCCCCCGGATGCGGAGGCCATGAAGACAGGCGCTGCCGTCGCGCGGTCAAGCACAATGCCGAGATAGAGTTCGCGCTCGATGGGGAGCGTCTCTTCCACCAGAAGCCGTTGCACCTTCTGTCCCTGCGGGCCGGTCTGGTGCGTGACCAGGTTCATGCCCAGGATCTTGCCCGCGAGCTCTCCCGCCTCGTCCACGGTTTTGGCGATCTTTACGCCGCCGCCCTTGCCGCGCCCTCCGGCATGGATTTGCGCCTTTACCACAATCCCCCTCGCGCCGGCGGAGACCAGCCGCTTGGCTGCGTCGAGCGCCTCGTCCTTGGTGGAAACCATCTCGCCGCGCGGGACCGCGACGCCATATTTTGAGAGGATGCCTTTTGCCTGATATTCGTGAATTTTCATTGATTTATAAAGCAGGACAGGCCCGAGGGCCTGCATCATTCAATTACCGTCTCGATTCACCGCCGGGAGTCTCACAATCAAATGCGGATACAAGCGGAAAACCCTTGATTGTATAGGACGGAAGCAGGATGCGGCAAACCGCGGAATGCGGTTTCCGATCACGCTTGCATGACCGAATCCGAAAAGCGGGTCGAAGGCCCAATCCTACGATCTCCCGTTCCGGAATATCTGCCGTATCTTGCCGATCAGTTGCTCCGGTCCGCTTTCCATGAGCGCGTATTCGGCATCGGGGATCTCCGGGCTGATCAGAAAAAGTTCGAGGATGGGAGCGGCTATCTCGTTCTGGCGAATGGTGGCGGTGATGGCCCGCTTCACGTTGGCGGCAATGGTATGGCCCACGATGATCAGGTCAATGTCTTTTTGATTACAGGCGGCGGTCACCTCGAGAAAATTCGAGGCGGAGACTACCTTGTGTCCTTCCACTTCCAGCATGAGCTGATGGGTCTTCAGCAGGGACTGGTTGGAATCAATCGAGAGGATCTTGCTCATGCTGCTGAGATTCTAACAAGTGAGTATGGAATTGCGAAAATGCCTCCCGGGCTTGCGATGAATTCAGCTTGAGATGCTCTGCGAAAATCTTCAACGCTGAAAGAAGAGGTGCATCACTGAAACGTTATGACACTGCGATTTACGTAAGTTTTATGGTTCCAGAACCTGGCGGGCCGCAAGTTTTTTGGTTTATGATCGCAAGCGTAGTTTGATTCTGTTTCTGTTCCCCGGTAAGAGATGAAATGGCCAAGGAAAACGAAAAACTCTGGCAGGCATCCACCACCAAAAGAGAGCCAAGGTTCTACACGCCCAATGATCCGCTTCCTAAAACCCCGGACCAGACCGCTGTGGAACGATGGCTCGAATTAGCCGACGCAGCCCTGAAGAAAGATACGCCCGATCCAGATTCCGGTCCCTCTGCTGCTTAGCTGTTAATCCCTTCACCGCCAAATCGTCCGGAGAACCCCCTGATTGGGGGTTTTTCATTTGGGAATTATATACATTACTCCCTTGACAAGCGTGAGGGAATAAAGTACATTTAGAGCATGAGCAAAAGCACAATCAGCACGTTTCAATTGTTTCAGATGTTCCCCGATGCGGAGTCCGCAAGGGTCTATCTGGAATCGCGGCTTTGGCCCGATGGTGCTGTCTGTCCGGCTTGCAAGGCCAGCGAACGAATCACTGCCCGCAAGGGCGGCTTCTATCGCTGCAATGCCTGTCAGATTGATTTCACCATCAGAACGGGAACCATCTTTGAGCGTTCCCATGTCCCACTTCACAAGTGGCTCTATGCCATGTATCTCTTGGTCACTGCTCGTAAGGGCATCAGTTCGATGCAGTTGGCGAAGGAAATCGGCATCACGCAAAAGAGCGCATGGTTCGTTCTCCATCGGATACGTGAGGCTTGCGGGGGCCCGAAGCTCACAAAGTTGAAGGGCATAGTGGAACTTGACGAGTGTTTCATCGGCGGCAAGGAACGGAACAAGCATGAGCACAAAAAGCTGAAAGCTGGACGCGGTGCTGTCGGCAAAACTGCCGTGCTTGGGATGCGCGAACGTGACGGGCGCACAGTCCTTGCCCCGATGGATGAACGCACTATGCAAGCCGTCACAGCCCACATTCACAACAACATCGAACTTGGGACTCAGCTTTACACGGATGACGGCATTGTGTTCTCTGACCTTGACGGCCTGTTTTTCAAGCATGAATCCGTCAACCATTCCGCTGGCGAATACTCGCGGGGAATCGCCAGCACTAACTCCATCGAATCCGTTTGGGCCGTTCTCAAGCGTGGAGTTTACGGAACCTTCCACCACATCAGCCCTAAGCACGTTGGCCGCTACACCGATGAATTTGCGTGGCGGTTGAACGAGGGTAACGTAAAGAACCACACAACCGAGCGACTGGATAGCATGGTTGGAGCCATCAGCGGAAAGCGGCTGACTTACGAAAGGCTGACCGCATGAAAAAACTGAAACCATGCCCAGTGTGCGGCAACCATCCTTATGACGGCCACAAAAAGGGCTGCTCAAAGACGATGGACGCGATTGCCGATGTTGTTCTGAACTATCGGCCAAAATCCAAACAACCAAAGCCGCGCAAGCGGAAGAAAGCCAAGCGGGTGAAGCGTGGCTAAGATCGTGGTTGGCTACTCTGGCGGCGTTACTTCCGCGTGGGCTGCTGCATGGGCCTTGCGCCAGTTCGATACCAGAGACGTTGTATGGCTGTTCCACGATACCAAAGAGGAACACCCCGATACCTACCGCTTCATAAAGCAATTCGCTGAAGTTGTAGGTCACCCCATCACGGAACAATCTGATGGTCGCTCTGTTGTCGAAGTTCTCCGCGATGAAGGCGCAATTGCTAACAATCGCATGGCCTTCTGTTCCCGCATTCTCAAAGCAGAACAGCGTGACAAGTACTTCCAGACGCTCAGAGATCAGGGCGAAACGGACATTACAAACGTGCTGGGATTCTCTGCAATCGAATGGCAGCGCGTCCAAAGGGCAACCATACGCGGGGAGCAGGCTGGATATAAAACCCTTTTCCCGCTTGTGGCTGAAGGAATCACTAAACAGCAAGCGGCTGACTTTTGCATGTCGCTTGGGGTTAGACCGCCTGCGATGTACCACTGGTCGGAACACGCCAACTGTATCGGCTGCTTGCGCGGTGGAAAGGCGTACTGGCTCAAGGTTGCCGAGAATGAGCCAGCCGTCTTTCAGCAGCGGTGCGGTTTCCGCGATCACATGATCGCGGCCTCATTGAAGCATTAGCCGAGCGCCGTATCTGGAGTTTGCCAGAGGAGGTTTCCGCGTTCACATGATCGCGGCCTCATTGAAGCCTTTAGTTCCGCG
>CAYTQA010000012.1:7838-19652 GCA_964439495.1 uncultured Terriglobales bacterium
TCAGCAGCGGTGCGAATTGGAGGCCGAGTTTGGTCATACGATTCTCAAAGACACCAGCTTGGTTCAACTGAAAGCCACTGGCTTAAAACGAGCAGTTCGCCAGCGGGAAAGCATCGAAATTTCTTGCGAGTGTGGCTCATAGATTCTTATGGGCTTAGGGAGTAATGTATATAATTCCCTTTCATTTTCAGTTTCCAGATAGCAGTGTCAGGTTTCAGCTGGCAGCTTCCGGTTGGCTTTTATCCGCTCTTTGGTTTAGCGTGTTCTCTAAACGAATGATCATTGACGCCCTGCATCAGATTGCGAACCACTGCTCTTCTCTTTCCCGGGAGATGGCGCGCGAGGTCATGGCGGAGGTCCTTTCCGGAGGCGCTACCGACGCGCAAATCGCGGCCCTGCTGGTGGCCCTGCACATGAAAGGCGAGACGGTGGAGGAGATTGTGGGCTTTGCCGAGGCGATCCGCCGGGCGGCCACGCCCCTGGTCCTGCATAAGGATTCCACCCTGGACGTCAGCGGGACCGAGCGCGACGCTCTGGTGGATACCTGCGGCACCGGCGGCGATGCCAGCGGGACCTTCAACATCTCCACCGCAACCGCGCTCACCGTGGCGGGCGCCGGGGTGCGCGTGGCCAAGCACGGAAACCGAAGCGTGACCTCGCGCTGTGGCTCCGCCGATGTAGTCGAGGCGCTGGGGGTAAATATCGCCCTGCCGCCCGACCGGGTAGCGAAGTGCCTGGAAGAGGTGGGGATTGCCTTTCTGTTCGCTCCGGCCATGCATTCGGCGATGCGTTACGTACAGCCGGCGCGGCGCGAGCTGCGCCTGCGCACCGTCTTTAACCTGCTTGGCCCTCTCACCAATCCCGCTCATGCCTCGGCCCAGGTGGTGGGCGTCTATTCCCAGGCGCTGGTGGAAAAACTTGCGCTGGCGCTGCAAATGCTTGGACTGAAGCGCGCGCTGGTCGTCCACGGCAGCGATGGCCTGGATGAGATCACGATTACCGGTCCGACCACCATCGCCGAACTGCGCGACGGCAATGTGCGTCTCTATGAGATCACTCCCGAGGAATTTGGGCTGAAGCGCGCCGCCATGGCGGAGCTTCAAGGCGGGGATGTCGAAGAAAATGCCGGGATTATCCGTAAGATTCTGGCGGGAGAGAAATCGCCCCGCAGGGACATCATCCTGCTGAATGCGGCGGCTGCGCTGGTCGCCTCCGGACGCGCGGATTCCATGAGCGAGGCGATGCCGCTGGCCGCCCATTCCCTCGATTCTGGGGTGGCACGGCAAAAGCTGGAGGCGCTGGCGGAGTTCACCTCGCGCTAAATCCCGGTCAATTGAATGGCCGGGAGCGCTTTACCTTACTTTTTTTCCATCCACGAGACAATTGGCATAGCACTTGGAGACGTACAGCTCGATCTGGGCTTTCTTACGGGCAGGAATACTCACGCCCTGCTCCGGCATTATCACCAGCGATTGTGGACCATCATTCCGGCTGAACTTGCAGCCGGTATTCAAAGATTGGACCCCGCGCTGCATGCATGAACCCTTGGCCAGGGCAGCTTCCACCATCTCCGGTTTATCGTCCAAGCCGTTCGCAATGGAGGTTGGCAGGACCGCGACCATCATGGGCACGGGAGATTTCAGTTTTATGCTGATCTGCTCGCCATCGTATTCGGGAGTAAGCGCGCTGTACACCTTCAGGATCGGCGTAAGCTCGTATTTTTCCTTTACCAGGCGCATCGTCCGGAATTCCGGCGGATAGCAGTTTTCCACGCATCCCCAGCGATAGTAGGAGATGACAATGTCATTCGGCGAGACGAACTGCTGGGCTGCGCCACGCATCCCGAATGCCACTCCAATTCCCGAGTACACCGCGCGGCTGAACTCCCGCTCGTCATGTATCACCAGCACCATGGAATCCTGCGAGGGCGGAAGATCGCAATCATAGGTAGTGCTTACCTCGTGCTCCCTCACGCACCAGTACTGCAGGTGGCCGGGGGCCTCAGGATGCTGGATCTTGTTATTCCAATCGGCCAGCTGGGTCACGGCAATCGTGACTGGCTGCTGCGACTGCAGATCGAAGCGAATGTGCATGCCCTGCATACCGGGGTTGTAGATCCGGGTGCCCTGATAGAAAGAGGGGTCCAAACGCAATTCCTCATCGTTGTCATGGACCCAGTTGAACAGCTTCTGCTGCCCAAACAAGGGACCGGCCAGTGCACAAGTAAGCAACAGCGCGAGCATGCTCTTGGTTTTCATAAGGGTTATTTAAGGACAGAAAACCCGGGCCACCTAGTCATTCTTTGCGAGTTGCATTACCCCGGTAACGGCTTGCGCAAATTCGCCGCCAAACCATCCCCAACGCCAGAGCGGCGAAAGTTTGAATGAGGCTCATAGCCGCTCTGGATGCTGGGTTCACGCTCATTGGCAGTCCCGGACCGGGGAATTCGCGCGGCATGTGTGCTATCGTTCATCCATCCCTGAATTCATAGTGTTCAAGAAGCCTTTATGCCACTTTTGCCATACCGCAACCTGATGCCGCAACCCGATGCGGAACAGACATTTCTAAGCTGGATCGAAAATCTCGATCGGGAGTTTACCGCCAGCAAGGACGTGGACCATCGCAGCGAGATTGTGCGCCAGGCCCTGCATGAGATTTATCTGGGGCGGCCGTACTCCCCTGCGGGCGGCGCTTCCGGGGCGCTTGGAGCAGCGGCGCTTGTCCATAGCTTCGATCCCCGCAATGCCACGCTGGAGCCGGAATACTACGGCGATATCGATGCGCAAAAATTCGCCGAGCGCAAACCGTTGATCTGGTTGTGGATGATGTTTGACCGCTCGCCTTTGGGCCTGAATCACTGGCTTGGATTTCGCCTGCGCTACATGCTGGCGCGGCATGTGCTGAAGCACATCGGCAAGAACGTGAAGATTTTTCATGGAGTCGAGATCAGCTTCGGCTACAACCTGACCATTGAAGACAATTGCGTGATCCACAAGTATGTTCTGCTGGACGATCGCGGAGAGGTCATCATCCGCGAAGGCTCCTCGATTTCGGATTATGCCAACGTCTATTCCCACGCCCACGATCTCAACGATCCCATGATCATTACCAATGCCAAGACGGAGATCGGCCCCAGGGCGCGCATCACCTATCACGCCACTGTGATGAGCGGCGTGCGGGTGAATGAACATGGCCTGGTGGGATCGATGGGCGTGGCCACGAAAGACATTCCGCCTTACCATGTCTCCGCCGGCATCCCGGCCAAAACGGTAAAGGTGAAGAGCATTGCGCCGGGGTCCGTCCAGCGCGCAGCGGAGAAAAAATGAGTTGCGCCCGAGGCGATGCGGCCTGCCATTTGCCAGGCGGGCAGCGTGTTAACATCGAACTACCGCATGTCGCCTGCTGTCGTTGATATCTTTTTTCAGATTGTTGTGTTTCTCTTTGCCATCAGCGTGCATGAGGCCGCGCATGCGTGGGTGGCGCTGAAGCGTGGGGACGCGACCGCCTACATGCTGGGGCGGGTCACATTGAATCCCATAAAGCACATCGATCCCATCGGAACGGTCCTGCTCCCGCTCATTGCCGCCTTCACCGGCCTTCCCATGATCGGCTGGGCCAAGCCCACCCCGGTGAATACAAGAAACTTCAAGAGGATCGTCCTCGACGACATTCTTACCACCATCGCCGGTCCGATCAGCAATTTCCTGGTGGCGATTGGCGTCCTGATCGCTTTTTTTCTGATTGCGCGCCTGGCGCCCAACGGCCGCGAGATTATCGATATCGCCATCAGCGCCCACTGGAGACAGGCCAACGCCTACGAAAGCTCATCGCTTCTCATGCCGGTATGCGTCCTGCTCTATTGGGCTCTGTTCATCAATCTGTTGCTTGCTGTTTTTAACCTGATCCCTCTTCCCCCGCTCGATGGCAGCCATTTGGTCCGGCATTTTCTTCCGGCATCTCTGTTGAAGGCCTATGACACGGTCGGTATCTTCAGCCTGATGATACTGTTGGTGGCGGGAGGGCGCGTGGTGTGGTTCCTGCTCGCGCCGGTGCTGCAATTGTTTCATTCCATCCTGGGGAAATTCTGATGGCCAATCATCCGCAACCGCCGAATCAGCGTGGCCGCGTTCTCAGCGGCATGCGTTCCACGGGCAAGCTCCACCTCGGCAATTACATGGGAGCGCTTGCGAACTGGGTCAAGCTGCAGGACAGCTACGACTGTTATTTCTTCATCGCCGATTGGCACGCGCTGACCAGCGACTATGCCGATACCTCGCGCGTGAAGAGCAATTCCATCGAAGGGCTGCTGGATTGGCTGGCCGCCGGTCTCGATCCCGAGCGCTGCACCATGTTCATCCAATCGCATGTACCGCAACATGCGGAGCTGCATCTGCTTTTTTCCATGATCACGCCGCTCGGCTGGCTGGAGCGCGTGCCCACATACAAGGAGCAGCAGCAGAACCTCAAGGAAAAAGACCTGAATACCTATGGCTTTCTGGGGTATCCGCTGCTGCAGGCGGCGGACATCCTGATTTACCGGGCGAAGTGGGTGCCGGTGGGTGAAGACCAGGTGGCGCACATCGAGCTGACGCGCGAGGTCGCGCGCCGCTTCCATCAGTTTTATCCCGGACGCGAGGGGGAGCCGGTCTTCCCCGAACCGCAGCCTCTGCTGACCCCATCCCCAAAGCTGCCTGGGACCGATGGCCGCAAAATGTCGAAATCCTACGGCAACTATGTTCTGATGAGCGATCCCGAACCGGTCGTGCGGCAAAAGCTGAAGACCATGGTCACCGACCCGGCGCGGGTGCGCAGGAGCGATCCCGGCAATCCGGATGTGTGCCCGGTCGGAGACCTCCATAAAGTTTTCAGCAGCCATGACACCCTGGCCAAGGTGGATGCAGGCTGCCGCAGCGCGGGGATCGGCTGCATCGAATGCAAGGGCTGGGCGGCGGACGCGATCGTGAGGCTCCTCGGTCCCATCCAGGAGCGCCGGCAAAAATATGAAGAGAATCCCAAGTTGGCCTGGGATATCCTTGAAGCGGGCTCCGCCAAGGCGCGCGATACGGCGGAGGCAACGATGGTGGACGCGCGCGCGGCCATGAAGATCTCGAAGGAATACGAAGCGCCTTCCGGTCCAGCGTCCGCGAAAAATAGCGTCAAGTAGAAGATATGGCCGAAACTCAGACCAAGCAAAACGAACAGGCTGCGCCTTCGTCCAAACAGGTCACGAAGGAGGGCAACGAGTTCCCCTTCTCCGTCACCGTAGGCCAGGTTTACGACGGCCCGCTCGACCTGCTGCTCGATTTAATCCGCAAGCAGGACATCGACATCTACGATATCCCCATCGCCAAGATTACGGCCCAGTACCTGCAATACGTGGAGACCATCAAGCATCTGGATGTGGAGGTGGCCGCCGAATTCATCTACATGGCGTCGGTGCTGATTCACCTCAAGTCAAAGACGTTGCTGCCGCGCGATCCGGATGCGCCCGCCGGAGAGCAGGACGACCCGCGCAATGAGCTGGTGCAGCGCCTGCTGGAGCACGAGAAATTCAAGAACGCCGCGCAGATGCTGTTGCAGAAGCAGCAGATCGAAGAAGCGGTGCTGACCAATCCCGCGCTCGATGAATTCAGGGATGCGGAAGGCACGGAGCCGGAGCTGGCCGCCGATGTGGTGGACCTGGCCCGAGTTTTTCAGCAGATCCTGGACCGCGCCCGGCAACGGCCCACCTTGCAAGTGGATGAAGAGATGGTCACGGTGGGGCAGATGATCGATTTTGTGCGCCGCCGCCTCTTGCTGGAGGAGCGTCCTCTGCGCCTGAAGCAGATGCTTCAGCACATGCACTCGCGGAACGCGCTGGTCTGCACCTTCCTGGCGCTGCTCGAACTGGTAAGATTGCAGGCCATCCTGCTGCGGCAGGACCATGTCTTCGGCGATATCGTGATCAAGAAACACGCAATGTTCGATACTGTATTCAACGAAGGAGCGGCGGCTGTTCGGGATGATTGGCGATAAACCCCTGCTGGTTTCAGACCATTTAGAATATTCACGAGTCTTATGAGCCTAAAAGCAAAAGTTGAATCGATTCTTTACGCAGCCGACGAGCCGGTACAGCTCGATCAAATCGCTGCCGTGCTCAAGGACGATCTCAAGAGCGAGATGAAGGAAGAGCTCTCGGGAGACAAGGCGGAGCATGCCGCTGCCACCGAAATGGAAGCCGCCTCGCCTGAATCACAACCCGCCGAGGCCGCATCCGGCGAAGCGGAGGAGAAGGCAAGGGCGAAACAGGAGAGGGCTCATGCGCGCCATCATATCCGCATGATCATTGAAGAGCTGATGGCGGAGTATGCCTCCGCCGATCGCGGGATTGAGATTCGCGAGGTGGCCGGTGGATATCGCATGTCCACCAAACCGGAGCACCACGATGTGGTCCGGGCCTTCGCCAAGAGCTTGAAGCCGCCGATGCGGCTCTCGCTTCAGGCGCTGGAGACCCTGGCCGTGATCGCCTACAAGCAACCCATCACCGCGCCCGAGATCAGCGAGATCCGCGGCGTGGATACAGGCGGCGTCCTCGCCAACCTGCTCTCGCGCAAGCTCATTACCACGGCGGGAAGGAAGCAGGTCATCGGACGTCCTATTCTGTACAAGACCACCAAGGATTTTCTGCTCCGCTTCGGCCTCAAGGACGTGAACGAGCTTCCCAGCATGGAGGAGTTTGAAAAGATGGCTGGGGAGGGACAGGCGGATTTCTTTTCTGAAGCGGTGGCAGATGCGACCGGCGTGCCCGATTCGCCGCACGCTTCTCCCGACCACGCAATGCAAGGAGAGGAAACGGCGGACCATGAAGCCGGGCCATCCTCTCACAGTTCGGAGGAAGCATTGTCCGAAACCGGAGAGAGCGCTTAATGCTTTTTTACGGTAAGCGGGACAGCGACTAATCATGCCCTCACAGAGGCTGCAAAAAATCATCGCCGCGGCAGGAGTCGCTTCGCGCCGCAAAGCCGAACAGCTCATTGCCTCCGGTATGGTCAGCGTGAATGGAACGACCATTACCGAGATGGGCGCCAAGGCCGATCCGGAGACCGACCACATAAAGGTCGGCGGCAAGCTCCTGCGCGGTCCTCAGCAACATGTGCACATCATGCTCAATAAGCCGAAGGGATATGTGACCACGGTTTCCGATCCTGAGAAGCGCCCAACGGTGATGTCGTTGCTGCGCCGCGAGAGCACCCGGCTCTATCCGGTGGGCCGCCTCGACTATGCCAGCGAGGGATTGCTGCTGATGACCAACGATGGAGAGCTGGCGCACCGGCTCACGCAGGCCTCGTCCCATGTTCCCAAGACCTATCTGGTGAAGGTAAGCGGAGAGCCCGATGAAGGGTCCCTGGAGAAATTACGCTCCGGAATTTCCATTGCCGAGAAAAGAAACGCCAGCCGCCGCACCCGCACCGCTCCGGCCAAGGTGCGGTTAATCAAGGAAGCGGCGAACCCGTGGTTCGAGATCACGCTGATCGAGGGCAAGAACCGCCAGATCCGCAAGATGTTCGAGGAGATCGGCCATCGCGTGGAGAAAATTCGCCGCGTGCGCTACGGCCCGCTGGTGTTGGACGTTCCACCAGGAGAGTCGCGAAGGCTTACTCCCGAAGAGGTGCGGCGGCTGCGAAGCTCAAGTGAACGTGGGCCGTCGCGGACCGCGCCGGCATCGAAGACGGCATCAGGACCGAAAACGGCCTCCCCGAAAGCACGCAGGGCGCGAGCGCGCAAATCCTGAGAGAGTAATCCGCTTCCCGCTTTTGGTTTTGCGGTTTGAGCAGCTTTGCATGAAGGATATTGAACAACTCGTCCCGGAAAATGTCCGCGCGGTGGAGGTCTACGTTCCCGGCAAGCCCATCCGCCAGGCCGAGTTGGAGAGCGGCGTGCGCTGCATCAAAATGGCCTCGAACGAGAACCCTTTTGGCCCCTCGCCCCTCGCGCTGGAGGCGATCCGCCAGGCGGCCGCGCAAATCAACTTGTATCCGGACAATACCTCCATCGATCTGCGAACCGCCCTGGCTGCTCATCATCGGCTTTCGCCGGAGCAGGTGATCGTGAGCAATGGCTCGACGGCCCTGCTCGATGTGATTGCGCACACGCTGTTGCAGCCGGGACTGAACGCGGTAAGCAGCGAACGTTCTTTTATCGTATATCCCATCATCACCCGCATATGCGGCGGCCGATATATCACGGTCCCGATGAAGAACGATACCTTCGATCTTGAGGCCATCCTTCAAGCCATCGACGACGATACGCGGGTCCTGTTCATTGCGAATCCCAACAACCCCACCGGCACTATGTTCGATGCCGCCGCGACGGACGCCTTTCTGGCGCGGGTGCCGGCGCATGTAATGGTCATTCTGGATGAAGCGTATTCCGATTTCGCCGAATACCATGCCCATAAAAGAGGCACGGTTTACTCGCGCTCCATCGAGCATGTCCGGAAAGGCCGCAAGAATGTGATTGTCCTGCGGACGTTTTCAAAGGCCCATGGATTGGCCGGGCTGCGCGTCGGTTATGGATTGGGACATCCCGATATGCTGCGGCATTTCGCCCATGTGCGCACCGCGTTTTCGGTCACCGCTCTCGCCGAGGCCGGGGCCATGGCAGCGCTCCGGGACGAAGAGCATGTCCGCAAGTCGATAAAGATCATCGCCGAAGGCGCGGAGATATTGACCGGGCAGTTAAAAGAACTTGGCTTTCGCGTGGTCCCAACCTCGACGAATTTCATCTACTTTGAAGCCGGGGCGGAGGCGCCGCAAATCGTCCGGCGCATGCAGGACCATGGCATCATCATCCGCGGACTCACGCCGTGGGGCATTCCGCATGGCTTGCGCGTAACCATCGGCGCCCCGGAGCAGAACCAGAAATTCATCGGCGCCCTCAAAAAATCCATCCAGGCGCCGGCCGCGCGCTGACCTCACAATCATCGCCCCAACCAGGTACTAACTATCTCCATGTACCGGCGTAACTCGCAAGTTTCTTCTTTTCCGCCGATAATAAGCTGTGCTGCTGGATCACGGATCGCTGCTACGACGACGGGACGCCATCGTGGACAACGCAATGGCGTGCACCCAGGCAATGGCGCGTCTCTCCCCGCAGACCGGGGCCACATGCATCAAGGTAGGCTCAGGCTGCGCCGCCTTCAACGGCAGGGAGTCGCCTACCACCTTTGCCACATGCTTAGGAATCGGGGAGCCAGTCTCGAAGCAGGACATTGATACGGTGGAGCTCTTCTTTCAGCGGAACAACTCCGCATGGTCCACCATTGACGCCTCCGACGTAGCCGACAAGGCCCTCTTTGCTCTTCTGCTTGAACGGAATTACCAACAGGTGGCCGCTTTTCAGAGTTGGGTCCGACCCTTAAGCGGAACTTTGCCGCCGGCCCCCAACCCGGAGATCGAGATCAGGCATGTGCCGGCGAAAGATTCCGCGGTTTGGGCCCGGACCGTGGCCTCAGGCTTCGTGGGCACTGAAAATATCCCGCAGCCCATGCTTGTGATGTATACCGCCCTGGCCTTTGCCAGCTATTGCCATGCCTTCCTGGCCTATCAGGAAGGCGAGCCGGTGGGCGGCGGCGTATTAATGGTCCGCAACGATATGGCCTTTCTGCGGACCACTGCAATCAAGGCGGGACATCGAAGAAAGGGCATTCAATCGGCTTTGATCGCCCATCGTCTCAGATTTGCCGCCAGCAAAGGATGCAGTGTGGCCTTCTGCAGCACCGAGCCGGAGGGGACTTCCGCCAGGAACCTGCAGAAATTTGGCTTCGCCCCACACAATCAAAGCTTCGTCTTCCGCAAACAGCTCTAACCCCGCGCGTACCGCCAAAATAAAGAGCAAGCTCCCCACGGAGCTTGCTCTTCAGGTTGGAGGGTTGTGGTGAACGGCGCCTTATTTGTTGTGCGGCACCGTGACTGTGGTCGAGCAATTCGCCGAGTTCCCCGCCTTGTCGGATCCCTGATAGCTGATGGTATAGATCCGGCTGCTGTTGATGGATCCAAGGCGTTTCGCTCTCAACTGTCCAGTCGTATCTGGAGCGCCGATGGTCCAGCCCACGATATCAATGGAATCGCTGCTGGGTTCAGTATCGGTAATCGAGAGCAGTTGGAAGCCAGCCGCCCCGGAGAGCGAATCCATTACATTCACGCTGGTTTTGATGTTCACCAGCTTGTTGTTGGGCGGCCAAAGCACGCTGGGAGTTGCGCTGCATTTTAGAGTTGGGGCTGTCTTATCTATGTTGATGTTGGAGACCACGGCCGAGGCGGAGTTTCCCGCCACGTCGTAGCAAGTTCCGCTCACCGACTGACCTGCCCCTTCGCTGGAGACCACGGTACTGGGCGGCGGACTTCCAGCCGCCAGTCCGGAAAGAGCATCCGAGCAGGTGAAGCTGACGGTCACATCCGTATTGTTCCAGCCATAGGAATTAGGAAGAGGCGTGCGGCTCGCCGATATGACCGGAGGAGTTTTGTCGAGCCGTATAATCAAGGTCTTTGCCTGCTCCTGGTTCCCAACGCCATCCGTGGCAAAAAAGCTGAGCGTGGTGATGCCTTCCGCTGTGATGACGATGGTGGCAGAGGACCCCTGGATCGTCGTGCTGGCGATAGGCTGCGCTCCGCTGGCGCTGTAAGTGATCTGCTTCACAGCGCTTCCGCCCGGGGCCTTGGTCGCCTTAAGGGTGACCGTGACGTTGCTGTTGTTCCAGCCGGCGGCATTGGGCGCGGGGGAAGCCGTCGCCACCGTGGTAGGCGGCTGTTGAAGCGTAAGCAGGAATGCATGGTTTTGGCCATTGAAGATACCGGTGCCGCTGATCTGCCCGGCATCGTTGATGCCCCAACCGTCGAGCAATGTCCAGCCGGAGCCGCTTGGGATGAGCGTATTCAAATCAACCATGCCGGTGGCCAGGCTGTACAAAAATGCGTGTTGAGCAGAGTTCGACAGTCTGGCTGCTCCGGTCACCTGGCCTGACTTGTTGATGCTATACGCAATACTGTAGTTCCCTCCCAGTGTGCCCAAATCCGTCATTTTTCCCGCACTGTAGAGGAAAGCGTGTTGCGCGGCGTTGCCCGCAATGTAGGACATGCCGGCAACCTGACCCGAGTCGTTGATGCCATATCCAACGCTGTATGTGCCGCCCAGCGTGCCCAAATCCGTCATCGCTCCCGCGCTGTATAGAAAGGCGTGATACTGGTGGCTGGCGGTAGTGCTCAGCCCGGTCACCTGGCCTGAGCTATTGATCCCGACGCCAACGCTGTAGGTCCCGCCCAAAGTATTTAAATCGGTCATGGCCCCGGCGCTATACAGGAACGCATGTTGGGCGGCGTTGCCGGTCGTGTATGCCCCTCCGGCAACCTGCCCCGAATCGTTAACGCTGTAAGCAATGCTGTAGGTCCCGCCCAGCGTGCCCAGATCGGTCATGGTACCCGCGCTATACAGGAAAGCATTGGATCTGCCGTTGGCTGTGCTGGACTGCCCCGCTACCTGGCCCGAGGAGTTGACGCTCAAGCCCAGGCTGTAATTCCCGCCCAGGGACCCCAAATCCGTCATCGCGCCCCCGTCATACAGGAAACCGTGCGAGGCGCCGCTGGAAAGAGCGCTCTGCCCAGTGACCTGGCCCGATTGGCTGACACCATAGCCGGTGCTGTAGCTCCCGCCCAGCGTCCCCAGATCGGTAATGGTGTATTTCGACTGGGCACTGGCCACAGCCACGCAGATAAGGAGGGGGAGGAATAGGGAGAATGCCTTACCTATAGATTTTGCAGCATCGATGCCGATGCGTTT
>CAYTQA010000013.1:0-3263 GCA_964439495.1 uncultured Terriglobales bacterium
GATGCCGGTGAGCGATATTCCGCTCAAAGGCGCGCACAACCTGGAGAATGTGCTGGCGGCGGTTTGCGTGGCGCGTCTGGCCGGGTGCGATGCCCAGAGCATTCGCCGGGGCGTGCAGAAGTTCAAAGCGGTCGATCACCGCTTGCAACTGGTCGCAACTATCAAAGGAGTGGAATACTACAATGACTCCAAAGCCACCAATGTGGATGCGACCATCAAGGCCATCGAGTCTTTCCCCGGCAACATCCACCTTATTCTCGGCGGCAAGGACAAGGACAGCGATTATTCCGTGATGAACGAGCTTCTGCGGCAGAGGGTGAAGCGGGTGTACACCATTGGCTCAGCCGCGGAGAAGATCCGTTCCCATATTGCTTCGGCGGTCGAGATCATGGCCTGCGGCACTCTTGAGGTCGCGGTGCAGAGAGCGGCGGAGCAGGCGGCCGAGGGAGATGTCGTGCTGCTTGCGCCCGCATGTTCCAGCTTCGATCAGTTTGAAAATTACGAGCACCGTGGCCGCGTCTTCCGCAAGCTGGTGGAATCGCGGGCCGCAAATACCACCCCCATGCTCCGGGAGAGCAAAGAATGGCGAAACGCGTAGGGATAGACAAATGGTTGTTCGGGGCGACGCTGCTGCTGGTCGCCATCGGGCTGCTGATGGTTTTCAGCGCTTCCGCGGTAATGGCAAAAGACCGTTTTGGCTCCGCCTATACCTTTCTGCTCCGGCAGATGGTTTGGGCGTTCCTGGGCATGATTACGCTGATTGTTTTGATGAGGATCGACTACCGTTACTATAAGCACCCGGCATTTGTTTATTCCCTGCTTGGCATTACCACGCTGCTCCTGGTGGGGGTATTTTTTCTTGACCGCTCGCACAACACCCATCGCTGGATTCGATTTACTTCCTTATTCACCTTTCAGCCTTCGGAGTTGGCGAAACCGGTGCTGATTTTTTATCTGGCCTATTTCCTTGAAACCCATATGCGCGAGATCCACGATTGGCGCAGGGTGCTGCTGCCGGCCGCGCTGCCCAGCATCCTGTTCTCGCTGTTGATCGTGAAGCAGCCCGACCTGGGCACGGCGATGGTTTGCATGGGGGTGACCTTCGTGGTCCTGTTCGTTGCGGGAATGGAATTGCGATATTTTGGCTACGCCCTGCTGGCATCCACGCCGCTGCTTTATTTCCTGCTCTTTCGGGTGGGCTGGCGGCGCGAGCGCATGCTGGCATTCATCAATCCCTGGTCGGACCCGCAGGGACGGGGCTTTCACATCATTCAGTCGCTCATTGCGGTGGGGACGGGAGGCATCACGGGCCTGGGGTTAATGGAAGGAAAGCAAAAGCTCTTCTATCTGCCGGAGCCGCACACCGATTTCATCTTTGCGGTGACCGCCGAGGAATTGGGACTGGTGGGCGCGCTGGCGATTGTGATTCTGTTCGCCGTCTTTGGTTATCGTGGCATTCGCGCCGCCTTCCGTACCCAGGACAACTATGCCCGCTTCGTGGCCGTAGGCATTACCAGCATGGTGATCCTTCAGGCATTTTTCAATATCAGCGTGGTCCTGGGGCTGCTCCCCACAAAGGGCATTCCTCTGCCGCTCATCTCCTACGGCGGAACGTCTATCTTTATAACCCTGGCCTGCATTGGCGTCCTGCTGAATATTACGCAGCACACGGATTAAATTCGATGCGAGCGATGATTGCCGGTGGAGGCACCGGCGGACATGTGATCCCGGCCCTGGCCATCGCGCGGGAGCTGAAGGCGCGCTTTGCCGCCGAGCTGCTGTTTGTGGGCACGGCCCGGGGAATCGAGACACGGCTGGTCCCCGCCGCGGGCTTCGAGCTGAAACTGATTCGGGTCGGCCAGCTGAAAAATGTAGGCCTGAAGACCCGTCTGCGGACGCTTCTGGACCTTCCCCTGGCGGTGCTTACCGCCGGCAGAATGATCCGGGATTTCAAGCCCCAGGTGGTGATTGGGGTGGGAGGATACGCCTCCGGCCCGGCCATGCTGGCGGCGGTCCTCATGGGAGTTCCTACGCTGGCCTTCGAACCCAATGTTGTTCCCGGTTTCGCCAACCGGATGGTCGCCCGCTTTGTAAAGGCCGCAGCCATTCATTTTGAAGAGACCAGGCGATTTTTTCCAGCGGCCCGGACCAAGGTGACTGGGGTGCCGGTAAGGGCGGAATTCTTCAATATCCCCGCGCGCCCGGAGACCTCTTCAAGAAATCTGCTGGTATTCGGAGGCAGCCAAGGCTCGCGCGCCCTGAATCGCGCGATGAGCGAGGCCCTGCCAAGTCTGGCATCGCGAATTCCCGGGCTCCGGATTACTCATCAGACCGGGGAACGGGATTTTGAAATGGTGCGGAAGGCCTACGCCCAGGCCGGAGTGGATGCGCAGATCAGCAAGTTCATCGATAACATGCCGCAAACCTTTGCCGGGGCGGACCTGGTGCTATGCCGCTCGGGGGCGAGCACGGTGGCTGAGATTACCGCGGCGGGGAAGCCGGCGGTCTTTGTTCCGTTTCCCCAGGCGGCGGACGACCATCAGCGAAGAAATGCCGAGGCGCTGGTGAAAGCGAATGCAGCTGAGATGATTCCGGAGAGCGAGCTTACAACCGAGCGACTGGTGACCGTGATTGCGGGATTATTTGCCGACACTGCCAGGCTCCGGGAGATGGTCAGGAATGCGCGGACGCTCTCACATCGCGAGGCCGCGGGCGAGGTTGCGGAGATGGCGGCGCAACTTGCGGGGTCCTTCGCGGGCGGACCCACCACAGAGACACAGAGACACAGAGGAAGACCTTAACCACAAAGAGGCTGAGAATAGAGGTAGCGTTTTCTCTGTAGCTCTTCACCGCGCTTTACGGAAGAAGCCGAAGATCACAAGCAGGAAAGCTTTCCTCTCTGTGGTGAGCCCGCGGCCTTTGTTGTAATGCCTTTTCCCTGTGGTAAGTTAATCTTCTGCATGTTTGCCAAAATCCAGAGAATCCATTTTGTGGGCATCGGCGGAATCGGCATGAGCGGCATCGCCGAGGTGTTGCAGACCCTGGGCTACAAGGTCTCCGGATCGGATTTAAAGCGCTCCTCCATCACCGATCGTCTGGCGAACATGGGGGCGATTACTTTTGAAGGCCATCGCGCGGAGAACATCACCGGAGCAGAGGTGGTGGTGACGAGCTCCGCCATCGCCGAAGACAATCCCGAGGTGGCGGCTGCCAAGGCAAGGCACATCCCGGTGATCCCGCGAGCGGAGATGCTGGCCGAGTTG
>CAYTQA010000013.1:3273-5340 GCA_964439495.1 uncultured Terriglobales bacterium
GGGGATGCATGGCAAAACCACGACCACCTCGATGGTGGCGGCGGTCCTTGCGGCGGGAGGATTGGACCCCACGGTGGTGGTCGGCGGCCGGGTGGATGCATTGGGCTCCAATGCCCGGCTGGGCAAATCCCAATACCTGGTGGCGGAGGCCGACGAGAGCGATCGCTCCTTCCTGCGCTTGAGTCCCATCATTGCGGTGGTCACCAACATCGATCGCGAGCACATGGATTGCTATCGCGATATGGAGGATGTGGAGGACGCATTCATCCAGTTCATGGAAAGGGTCCCTTTTTATGGTGTGGTGATCGCCTGCAACAGCGATGAACGGCTGCGGGCGTTGCTGCCGCGTGTGCCCCGCCGGATACTCACCTATGGGACCGACGAGGACTCCGATTTCCGTATCCGGCCGCAGGAGCCCCGGCAAAAAAAGCAAAGTACACATGGCGAAGCGCGGCCGTATAGCGTGTTCGAAATTGAATACCGGAAGAAAACGCTGGGAGAATTCGAGCTGCATGTGCCCGGGACGCATAATGTGCTGAATGCGGCCGCGGCGGTTGCGGCGGGCATCGGCCTCGACGTTTCGCCGGAGCACATCCGCGCTGGGCTGGCGCAGTTCCGCGGGGTAGACCGCCGTTTTCAACTGCGAGGCCAGGTCCGCAACGTGAGCGTGGTGGACGATTACGGCCATCATCCCACTGAGATTCGCGCCACGCTGGCGGCTGCGCGGCAATGTGGCTACCGCAAGCTCCACGTAATTTTTCAGCCGCACCGCTATACCCGCACCCGCGATCTGGCCGATGATTTCGTTACCGCCTTCGATCATGCCGATACGCTGCAGGTCCTGGACATCTATGCGGCCAGTGAAGCGCCCATCGAAGGGGTGAGCGCCGCCATGCTGGTTGAACGCATGAAGGCCAATCGCAATTCGGTGCGATACGCGGAAAGTTTTGCCGAAGCGGCGCGCTATGCGGCGGCGGAAGCCAGGGCGGGCGACCTGGTCCTCACCCTGGGCGCGGGCAGCGTCTCCCAACTGGGTCCGCTGGTGCTCGAAATGCTGGAGCAGCGCTCGGCGGCATAATGCCTTCGCGTCCTCAGTTCAATTGGAACGACGCGCTGTTCACGCGGAAATCAAAAAATAAAAATTAACAATAAAAAAATTGAATTTTCCCGCGCGGAATTTCCTGAAAAGCGGTTATAGTGAGCAGTACGGCGACTCTCTAAAAAATTCCCATTGATACCGCGCGACTACGCTAGCTCAACGGCGGATACCCGCGTCGCACCTTATCGCGTTGCAAGAACGCGCGATGAGTGGTCCTCATCTGTCGATGAGAGCGACTTCGCATCTCCCACTGAATTTCAACCCGAAGAAGAGCCAAAATTCCTGCGGGCGCAGAAGCGCGTCCCGGTGCGCCGCGGCGCCTTGCAGAAAAAGACCGCCAGCCGGGTCAAGAATGTCCTCGGCTTTTTTTGCACCCTTGCCGTGGTCGGCGGCTTTTATGTATGGATGAACCACTATGCGGCCCATAGCTGGCGTTTCCGGCTGGAATCGAGCGACGATATCGCTGTCCAGGGGCTGCAAAAGGTCTCCCGCTCGCAGGTCATGGACATTCTGGGCGGGGACATCGGGCGCAATGTCTTTTTTGTCCCGCTGAGCGAGCGGAAGCGGCAGCTGGAAGAGATCCCGTGGGTGGAATCGGCCACGGTCATGCGCCTGCTTCCCGACCACCTCGCCATTGAGATCCAGGAGCGGACCCCGGTGGCTTTTGTCCAGATTGGGCCGCGGGTGGAGTTGATCGACGGGCATGGGGTAATGATGGAGATGCCGCGCAACTCTCATTATTCCTTCCCGGTGATCCATGGCATGAGCGATGCCGAGCCTCTTTCCACGCGGGCCGCGCGGATGAAGATCTACAGCCGCCTTCTGCGGGAGCTGGATGCGGAGGGCGCGCAATATGCGAAGGACCTCAGCGAAGTGGATTTGTCCGATCCGGAAGACGTGAAGATCACCACCGAAGATCCGGCGGGAGCGGTGCTGATTCATCTGGGACGGCGATCGCGACGGTGAGC
>CAYTQA010000013.1:5350-9654 GCA_964439495.1 uncultured Terriglobales bacterium
TTCCTGGAGCGCTACAAAATCTATATCGCCCACGTGAGGCAGTGGCGGCAACAATTTCAAAAGCTGGAGTCGGTGGACCTGCGCTACGACCGGCAGATCATCGTGAATCCGGACGTTCCGCCCGTGCCGGCAAAAAATGGCGCGCCTAAATGGACGGCGCGGGAAGCGCAATAAAAGGGAGAGATGGCGACAGTCAAGGAAAACCTGATCGCGGTGCTGGATGTGGGCAGCGCCAAAACGTGCGCCCTGATTGGAGAGGTCACGGAAGCCGGCCTGCGCTATCGCGGGCACGGCATCAGCGAGTCGGCGGGCACGCGAAAGGGCGTCATCGTGGACCTGGAGAAGGCCACGCGCTCGATCCAGAGGGCGATCGAGCTGGCGGAAATCTCGGCGGTGACCGAGGTGGAGCGCGCGGTGATCGGCATCGGCGGCCCGCATATCCGCGGGATCAACAGCCGGGGCGGAATCGCGCTGGGGACCCGGGGACGGGAGATCACGCGCGAAGATATCCGTCAGGCGGTGGAGCGGGCGCGGACGGTATCGCTGCCGGCCGACCGGCAGACCCTGCACCTGCTTCCCCAGGAGTTCATCATCGACGAGCAGGACAGTATTTACGATCCCGCCGGGATGGTCGCCCGCCGCCTGGAGGTGAATGCCCATATTGTGACCGCCGCAGCAAGCGCCACGCAGAACCTGGTAACGGCGGCGAACCGCGCCGGGGTCGAGATTGACGATGTGGTCTTTGAGATGCTGGGCTCGGCCGACGCAATCCTGCAGGTGGACGACCGCGAACTGGGCGTTTGCCTGATTGACATCGGGGCGGGATCGAGCGAACTGATCGTCTTCTATGAAGGCGCGGTGGCCCATACCGGCGTGGTCCCCCTGGGGGCCGACCACTTTACCAATGATGTGGCCGTAGGCTTGCATACCCCGGTGCTGGAGGCGGAGAAGATAAAAAAACTCTTCGGCTCGGCGGTGGTGACCATCGTCCCCGAAGGCAATGAGATTGAAGTGCCAGGCATCGGCGACCGGGGGTCGCGGCTGATGCCGCAGAGGATGCTGGCGGAGATCATCGAGCCGCGAACGCGCGAGCTTTTCGAGATGGTGCGCGAGAACCTGCGGCAGGCCGGCATGATGGAGGCGCTGGGCACGGGCTGCATCCTTACCGGCGGTGGAGCGCGCCTGCCATGGATCATGGAGGTCGCGGAGCAGGTGTTGCGCTGTCCCATGCGCGTCATGGGACCCTGCGCGATTCCGCGGATGCCCGCCGAGCTGGCCGGCGCCGAATTCAGCGCCGCCATGGGAATGCTGCTGTATACCCATCGCTCGCGCGCCGGGCGGCTGTATCAGCAACAGGGCCTGAAGGACAAGCTGAGGGCATTGTTTGTAGGTGTGTAGAACGAGGAAACACCAAAGAACGAAAATTATTTCAATCAGAGCTGGAGAGCTGGACCATGAGTGAATCAAAAAGAAACGAAGAGCAAGCCAAGGCCGCAACCGACATTCGCATCAGCTTCAATGAGGACCTCCGCAATAACGCGAAGATCAAGGTCATTGGCGTGGGCGGAGGCGGCGGCAACGCAGTGAACCGCATGATCAGCGCCCGCCTGGAAGGGGTGGAGTTCGTCGTCGCCAACACCGACATGCAGGCGCTTCAGCTCTCCAACGCTCCGGTAAAGATCCAGCTTGGGGTCAAGCTCACCAATGGCCTGGGAGCGGGGGCGAATCCGGATACCGGGCGCAAGGCGGCCCTGGAAGACGCGGACAAGATCATCGAAGCGCTCGAAGGAGCGGACATGGTTTTCGTGACCGCAGGCATGGGCGGCGGGACTGGGACGGGCGCCGCTCCCATCATTGCCTCGCTGGCCAACGAGATGGGCGCGCTCACGGTGGCGGTGGTCACCAAGCCGTTCGGCTTTGAGGGCAAACGCCGCCAGACGCAGGCCGACCGCGGTCTCGCGGAGCTGATTGAGTCGGTGGATACGACCATCGTGATCCCCAACGAAAAGCTGCTGGCCGTCGCCCGGGATGCGGGGTTCTTTGAATCCTTCCGTATCGCCGACGATATCCTGCGCCAGGCGGTGCAGGGCATCTCTGACATCATCACCATCCCCGGCATCATCAATCGCGACTTTGCCGACGTGAAGACCATTATGCAGGGCATGGGATACGCGGTGATGGGAACGGCCACCGGACGTGGTGAACGTCGGGCGCTGGAAGCGGCACAGGCCGCGATTGCCTCTCCGCTGCTGGAGGCGGGGGCCATTGACGGGGCGCGCGGGATCCTTATCAATATCACCGGCTCCAGCACGCTCAAACTGGCCGAGGTCAATGAGGCTTCCAGCATTATCCAGAATGCTGCCCATGAGGACGCCAACATCATCTTTGGCGCGGTCCTCGATGAGAGCATGGAAGACGAGGTCAAGATCACGGTGATTGCCACCGGATTCAAGGACGAATACCTGCCGCATAGGGAACGGGTGGGGACGGCGGCGGCCGCTATTTCCACCACCCGGACGGTTTCATCGTACGTTCCGCCCTCCACCACCCATTCCATGGCCCAGAGCAGCAGCCCAGCTCCGGCCCATGGACATGCGGAGCACGCCAGGGTGATGGCCGCCAGCGCCGGTACGCAGATGCTTTCCGGGGTGGGCATTACCCCGGCCTATACCAATGTTGGGATAGCGGAGGTCGAGGGACCTTCGGATATGCCAATAAATGTCATTTCCGAAGCCGAGGCGGAAGACCTGGACGTGCCTGCGTTTATCCGAAAAAGAGGTATGTAAAAGTAAGATTATAAAAGACTTATAATCTTACTAAAAAGATAGTATCCAGGGCCGCAACTCTGCTTGAGAGAGGGCGCATCAGAATAGGAAGACCAGCAACTTAGGTCTACTCTTTTGTGTTGATTTAAAAGCGGTTTAACTTGAAATTGAGGGGGAGCTCTCTTAGTATCAAGTTTGTAAAGCTCCGCCTTTAAATTTGGTTTTCCTGGCCTGACTGGATTGGGGGCTGGGTGGCAGTCATAGAACTGGCCGCATTATGCGGCATGTGGGTCAATTTGGGTTCCATGAAGAAACGTTCTATTCAGATTTTGTTGGTTTTGGCGGCCTGTATGGCTGCACTGCCAGCGTTTGCGCGCTCGACGGACGCCGTCACCCCAACCGCCAGCTCTCATAAGAGCGCCCGGACGGTGAGGGAGAACCCGCGGGCGCAGCGTCGCATTGGCCGTTTGCGCCATAGCCGCCGGTATCGCCGGTATGCCCGCCATCGCCGGCACCGCCATTACGAGCACTTCTATACCAGCTCCTATGACGATCAGAACACCATAGGGGACATTACTGCCGGGGAAGATCCGGTGGTGCGAGCGGCAGCTATCGATGCGCTGGGGAATTACAACGGCACGGCGCTCGCGATCGATCCTAATACCGGACGCATTCTGGCAATGGTGAACCAGAAGCTGGCGCTCTCGGAAGGCGCGGAGCCCTGCTCGACCATCAAGCTGGCGGTCGGACTGGCGGCGCTGAGTGAGCGCATCGTCACTAAAGATACTCCGGTCCAGATTGGCCGGCGCTCCCGCATGAACCTGACACAGGCCCTGGCCCATTCCAACAATGCCTACTTCGAGGCATTGGGGCGCAGGCTTGGTTTTGACCGGGTGAAGCATTATGCCAACCTCTTTGGCCTGGGCGAGCTTGCCGGATATAACATTGAAGGCGAGCATCTTGGCATTTATCCCGACGAGGAGCTTGAGGCCAAGAAGGGCGGCGTTGGACGCATGTGCTCTTTTGGCGAAAGCATCTCGCTGACCCCGTTGCAGCTTGGCGCACTGGTAAGCGCAATTGCGAACGGCGGCACTCTCTATTACCTGCAACACCCGAGCACGCCGGAGGACATGGTGACCTTCCAGCCCAAGGTGAAGCGGGTGCTGGACATCTCGAATGCGATTCCGGAGATGGTGGATGGCATGGCCGGCGCGGTGAAATACGGAACGGCGCGCACTCTGCGCACCAGCTTTTCCGAGGAGCCGATCCTGGGCAAGACCGGGACCTGCTCGAGCAACGGCACGCGCTTTGGCTGGTTTGCCTCCTACGCGGACACGAACTACGGTCGCATTGTGACCGTGATCTTCCTGCGCGGCGGATATGAGGTATTCGGTCCCAAGGCGGCGGAGATCAGCGGGAAGCTCTATCGGAACCTTTACGATCACAGCTTCTTCGCATCCAAGACCCCCATTGAAAAGAGCTCCACAGCCACGGCGGTCGGCGCTTCGCAGTAAAGTTAACCTCGCACATCGGAAAGGG
>CAYTQA010000013.1:9664-19495 GCA_964439495.1 uncultured Terriglobales bacterium
CTCCTGTTATACAGGAGGCCTTTTTTGCAGTTTAAAGTTTCCAGTTTCGGGTTTCAAAGGCATTGCGTTTGGGTGTTCTAGCGCCAGAGGCGCGACCGATAGTAGCCCAGCGATTTTATCGCTGGGAAAGAATGTATTTAGGAATGTGAACCCCGGAGGGTGACACGATTGTTTGGTGTCGCGCCTTCGGCGCTTCGCATTTTTTTAATCCTTACTTGGCCCTTGCCCGGGCCGGGCTAACTTCTGCCGCGCCTACGGCGCTTCGAATCCCGGTTCCGCACCTCTCCCTCAAATTGAGTCGCCGACCTTGCCAAAGGCGAGGTTATGAGACCAATGAACAGGGTTTTTGCGGGCCGTCAGTTTGTATGTACAAATCTGTTCATTGGGAGTCGCCGAGCCTGCGGCGCCTTAGACATGGTAGCGATAGAAGGAGCAAGACAGCCTGTTCGGGGAACGCCAGGCTGTCTTGCTGGGGGCAGGTTAGTTAGCGTCGCTGTCGGCATCGGTGGGCTGGCCGGTAGCGGGGTCAAGGAAGAGCCGGGGGGCGCGGAGTCCCTCAAAGTTGAACATGGACTGGAGCGAACCTGCCTTTTCATCAAAGGACTGGTTTCCGATCCTGCCCAGGTTCCAGTTGTCTTCGACGAAGCGCAGAATCGAGCTTTGGTCCGTCACCTGATGATCGACAAAGTTGGTCCGAGCGAAGGGCGAGATCACCAGCAATGGCTGACGAGGTCCGTATCCGCAGCGTCCGGGATAATTGCCCGGAGCAGTCGTGCCGCAAGAGCCCGGCCCAACCAGAGCATCTTCCGGGACGTTGGACTGCGAGACGATGGGACCCATTACATGGTCGTACCAGCCATCGGAATCGTCGTAGGCGATGATGACGGCGGTCTCCTTCCACTCCGGACTCTGTTCCAGGGCGTTGATCGTATTCACCAGGAAAGTTTGCTCGTCCAGCGGGTTGGAGTATCCGGCATGACCGTCCTGGTAGCCTGCGGCTTTCAGGAAGCTCACGGCAGGCAGGTTGCCGGAGTTAACGGCGGACCAGAAATCGCTCAGATCGTACTGATGATTGGCCCGATCGGTATGGCCGATCGCGGCGACGCTGCTGGGCGGCAGATGGTGCGGGTTGGCGGTTTGGGGAAAATACTGAAATGGCTCGTGGTGGGGAATGTAATCCTTGGTGGCGCCGGAAAGCCCGGTATGGGTGCTGCCGCAAACGGCTTTGCCCCCGGTTGTTGCAGTCGGGCGGAAGCCGCCCTGGAACCAGCCCCAGGTGATGTTCTTGGCGTTGAGTAGGTCGCCGACGTTGGTCCCGCTCATGGTGATCAGGGTCCCGGTGGTGGGGGAGCAGTCATCCAGGGCGGGACGGGGATCGCCGATCACGGTTCCTCCCGTTACGTTGCCGGGAACTTCAGCAGGGGTGGCTCCATGGGTCTGTCCCGAAACCAGGTTCAACGCGCCTGGGGTGGAAGGGCCAAAGGTGGAGCTGAAGGAATTGTCGTTCATGGAGAAGTGCTGGGCATAGTTCCAGAGGGCGGTGACGGTATTGCCATCATAGTAGCCCATGACCTCGTCGCGACCGTCCGGCGTGGTGCAGCGGCCAACGGCCTGGACAAACTGGTCCATCAATCCGCGATCGAAGGCCTTTTGCTCGTCGGTGTAGCTATGGTCCTGGTCGCAGGTGACGGCCTGAGAGCGGTCGAGGCGGAAGGGGTCCTGAAGATTCGGGTTGGCGGTGAGCAGCGCGCCGCTCAGGCCATTGACGGATGGAGTGTTGCGGGCCGCCGAAAATGCGGGTTCGCCCGCGGGATTGGCGGCTTGAGGATAGGTGGCAAAATAATGGTCGAAGGAAATATTCTCCTGAAAAATCACAACCACATGCTTGATGGGCGTGACCGTCGGATAGTCATTCCGGTCGGCTGCAAATAGTGGCGCGCCGGTAATCGACGCGGTGAGAAGCAGGCTGATAAAACATTTACCGCCGCTTGTGATGCGAGAGAGCTTGCGATGCACAGTGATCTCCTTTGAGTGAAATGGAAGGGGGAAGAGCAAATTGCCAAACCGTCGTTCGGCAGATGTAAAAACCGTTCAGAGGCGATGCTAGGCTGGAAATGTAAACATTAAGTTGCGGAAAGATGAAAGATAAATAAAAGAGACTGCGCCCAAAACCTTAATTATCCCGGAATTACATTAGATGAGAAGAGAAGCCAGCCGCCCGATCTCTGGCGAAAACGGCAGGGCAAAAGCGATGGCCCGCAAAGCAGCGGGCCGTCAGCAAGCGTCTTAATGCTGCATTCTTCAGCGTAATTCGGTTGAGGGAACAGCCGGGGTCCGGCGTTTTGGATTGGGACGGTCGTCCGCGATTACGCCGTCGCGAATGTGAATAACGCGGTGCGCGTATTCAGCGATGTCATGCTCGTGGGTCACCACGACGATGGTATTGCCCTGACTATGGAGATGATCGAACAGGGCCATGATCTCGTTTCCGGTTTGCGAATCGAGGTTTCCCGTGGGTTCGTCGGCCAGAATGAGGGATGGGTTATTGACCAGCGCGCGAGCGATGGCGACGCGCTGGCGCTGGCCACCGGAGAGCTCATTCGGCTTATGCATCATGCGTTTTTCCAGGTCAACCTTGCGCAGAGCGGCCTTGGCGCGCTCGATCCGCTCCTCCGCCGGCGTGCCGTTATAAATCAGCGGCAGCTCGACATTGTGCAGGGAAGTTGCGCGGGCCAGAAGATTGAAGGTCTGGAAGACAAAACCGATTTCCTTGTTGCGAATGCGCGCAAGCTCGTCATCGTCGAGCTCGCTGACCAGATGCCCATTCAGCCAGTAATTGCCCTTGCTGGGGGTATCGAGGCAGCCGATCAGGTTCATTAAGGTGGATTTGCCGGAGCCCGAGGGACCCATGATGGCCACGTATTCGTTTCGGTCAATACGAAGATTCACACCGCGCAGCGCATGGACCTGCTGCTCGGATCCCATGTCGTAGGTCTTCCACAGATCGTCGACAAGAATAATGCTGGAATCGGGAGGGCGCTTAAGGGTGCTGCTCTCGGTAACGTCGGCCACATGGGTTGCCATTCTGTTCTCCTGCTGCATTCCTTGGTTACCAGTCCCGCCCAGGACGTGCCTTCCTATACGTTAGAGCAATCCCAACAGTTCCAGTGTAAAAGAAATTAGACGGGATTCATCCCGCAGGGTTAGGATTTTTCTTCTTCTTTTTTGTCGCTGGAGTTATCGATCTTCACGCCAGCGCCGTTCTTCAGCGTACGCAGTACCTTATAAGTGCCGGTCACGATCTCGTCGCCATCATTCAGGCCGCTGGTGATCTCGATATCGGTGTTCCCGGTAATCCCGGTCTGCACCGGTTTGAAGGCGACCTTTTTGGAGGCCTTCTCCACCACGAAGACACCCTGAATCTCCTGTTTGTCCTTGGCCGTGGCAGCAGGCGCTTCAGCCTTCTTGTCCTTGGCGTCCTTCAACTCACCCGCCATGCGGATGGTCAGGGCCTGGATGGGTATGGCCAATACCGATTGCTTGCTGAAGGTCGTGATCTTTGCCGTGGTGGAGAGCCCAGGACGCAGATTTGGCGGCGGATTGTCCAGGGTAACGACAACTTTAAAATCCTTGGCTTCGTTGCTGCTGCCGGTAGTCTGCGAGGTGGCCACGCCGGAGGAGCGCACGAGCGCCTGGTCGCCGATTTCGCTTACATGGCCTTTAAATACCTGGCCGGGAAGCGCGTCCACCGTGACCTCGGCGGGCTGGTTCACCTTTACGTTCACGATGTCGGTTTCATCCACCAGCACCTCAGCGGTAATCACCGACATGTCCGCCAGCGTCATCAGGGTGCTGCCGGGCGCGTTCTGGATTCCGACCACCACCGATTCGCCTTCGCGCACGGGAAGGTTGGTCACGATGCCATCGAAGGGAGCGGCATACGTGGTCTTGCTGAGCACGTCGCTGAAGCGGGTCAATGTGGCCTGGGCCTGACCGATGTGGCCCAGGGCGGACTGGACCTGCGCCTTGGCCTGGGCAAGCTTTGCCTCCGATTGCGCCAGGTCCGCGGTGGCAACATCGTAAGCCGCCTTCTTTGCGTCGTAGTCGGATTTTGCGATGAGCTGCGCTTTGTAGAGGCCCTCGGCGCGTTCATAATCAAGCCGTTTCTGTTCGGTATCGGCCTGGGCGCGGTTCAAGTCCGCCTGCGCGGTCTTAACAGCGGCTTCAGCGGCGGCGGCATCGGTGCGCGAAGTCTCAAAGTTGGCGCGTTGCGCTGCCACATCAGCCCGGGGCTGGGTGTTTTCGAGCCGGACCAGCAGGTCGCCTTTTTTTACCGTCTGCCCTTCTTTAACGTAGAGCTGAAGGATTTTGCCATAACCCTGCGCGCCGACATTGACGTAGGTTTTTGGTTTAATTTCGCCCGAGGCGCTGACTACTGTAGCCAGGTCTTCGCGTATGGCCTTGCCGGTTTGCACAGTGACGACGTTCTTCTTGCTCTGCTGGACACTGAACCCCACCAGCGCCAGAAGCGCGACCACGACACCAGCAATAATCAGGATCTTCTTCACTGGAATACTCTTATTCTGGATTTCCTGGAGGGAGTACGCACTCCGGTCTATGACATCTGAGTTCGGCTCTAGATACGAATGGCGGATGGCCAAAGTTCCATATACGGCCGTGGAACTATTTTGGACTGTATTTTCAGAACAGCCCATTTTAGCCCATTTTACAAGCAGAATCGATAAAGAAAGGGCGGCAAGGACGGCACTCCTCCAAGATGAAAAAAATGTTAAAAACGGAAGGGCGCGCCTTGCTTCGTGACCGGCAAAAACTTACAATGTGAACACCCCTAATTGTCTTCTTTTTGAAGGAGCTGGTGTTTGATGTTCATGCGTTCCGTACTCCGCGCATCTTGCCTTGCAATCGTCCTGAATATTTTGAATTGCGGCGCTTTAATAGCGCAAAGCGGCGGCCCTTCCGATTCCAATGCATCCCAGGCCGCTCCTTCCCAGGAGGACCAGAGTAAAGACAGCCAGGCTAAAAAGGTCCAGGCCACCGATTCCGACGATCCGCGCAACCGTCCGCTCACCGAAAAGCAGAAGAAAGAAAACTCCAGGGCGCTGGCTGAGGAGAGCAAGGTCTACAAGAAGTGGCTCGATGAAGACGTTCGGTGGATCATCACCGACGAAGAGAGAGCGGCCTTCAAGAAGCTTTCCAATAATGAAGAGCGAGACCAGTTCATCGAGCAGTTCTGGCTGCGGCGCGACCCAACGCCGGACACGCCGGAAAACGAATTCAGGGACGAGCATTACCGCCGCATCGCATATGCCAATGAGCACTTCGCGGCAGGCATTCCAGGATGGAAAACAGACCGGGGACGCATTTACATTGTGTACGGTCCGCCGGATGAAATCGATTCTCATCCCAGCGGCGGCTCCTACAATCGCCCCATGGAAGAGGGCGGAGGCGAAACTTCCACCTATCCGTTTGAAACATGGCGGTACCGTTATATAGAAGGCATCGGGCAGGAAATTGAGATCGAGTTCGTCGATACCTGCATGTGCAACGACTATCACATGAGCATGGACCGCTCGGAGAAGGACGCCCTTAAATATGTTCCGGGCGCCGGCCTCACCGAATATGAACAGATGGGTTTGGCCAGCAAGGCGGACCGTTTCAGCGGGGGACTGGAGCAATTAGGGGCGGGCCCCAACAGTACGCAGAATCAAACCAAGCAATTCGATCGTCTGGAGCAGTTTGCCAAACTGAATCGCGCTCCAACGGTCAAGTTCAAGGACCTGGAAGAGGTAATCACTACCAAGATCCACTACAACATTTTGCCCTTCGATGTGCGCGCGGATTTTGTGAAGATCACAAGCGATACCGTACTGGTCCCTTTCACCGTACAGATCAAGAACAAGGACATCACCTTCACCAACAAAGATGGGATCCAGCGCGGCACGGTGAATATTCTCGGACGGGTCACCACTTTAACTGGAAAAATTGCGCAGACGTTTGAAGACACAGTGCAGGTGGACGTTCCCGCTGAACTGCTGGCCAGGACTACCGAGAACTCTTCCGTCTACTGGAAAGCCGTGCCGTTGCGGCAGGGACTCTATCGCGTCGATATCGTTGCCAAGGACGTAAATGGCGACCGCGTCGGCACATGGAGCCGCGGCATCCGGGTGCCTGATTTCAGCGATGATAGAGGACTCTCCTCCTCGACGCTGATCCTGGCCGACATAATGGAGAAGGTCCCGGCGAAATCGGTGGGAGCGGGGACTTTTGTGATCGGCACGACGAAGGTGCGTCCGCGGGTCGATTCCGCTGATGGCCATCCCGCCAGTTTCAAGCGCAATCAGAGGCTCAATTTCTGGATGCAGGTTTACAATTTGAGCATGGATGGACAGACGAAGAAGCCATCCGCCACCGTCGAATATGACATTGTGAATAGCGCAACCAGGAAGTCCGTGGTGCAGACCACGGAAAGCACCGACCAGATGGGCAATGTCGGGGACCAGATGACGCTCGAAAAGAGCTTGCCTCTGGCGAGTCTCGCGCCCGGGACCTACGAGCTGACCATTAAAGTGAATGACAAAGTTGCCAAGCAGACAATTACGCCGTCGGCAAAATTTGTGGTGGAGTAAAGATTCGAGACCTTCGGGGTGTAGAAGCTAAACGGCCGAAAGTCACCTCAACTTTCCAGATTGAGGAGGGGTGGGAGATATGACATCGAAAGTAGCCTGGTTGTTATCGCTGCTGGCCATCGCCCTGCCCGCGTGCGCGGCGCCCTCCGGCTCCATCTCCGGCACAATAAGAAGCGCGGACGGAACTCCACAGATGGGCGCTGTGGTCGAGATATTCGCCTCCGGCTCGGTTGAGCCCCTGCTCCTCTATACGGACAAAGCCGGACGGTATACCGCCAGCGACATTCTGCCTGGTATTTACAATGTAAAGGTTTCGGCAGCCTCTTACCTGCCATCGTTGCGCGATCACGTTGCCCTGCGTGCAGGCGCCCACATCGTGGTAAATCTGACGTTGAATACCCTGTTTGAGGCGGTCCAGCTATTGCCGGCGCGCAAAGCCAGCCCGGAAGACAATGACGATTGGCGATGGACCCTGCGCTCGACCTCGAACCGTCCCATTTTGCGGGTGGTGGGCGATGAGCCTTTGGTCCTGGTCTCTCATTCCGACCGGAAAGAAGACCGCACCCTTAAAGCCAGAGTCGCATTTGTCGCCGGCGGCGGATCAGAGGGATACGGGGGCGCAATCGATTACGCAACCATATTCGGGGTCGATCAGGCGATTTCCTCGAATGATGCCCTTGGGTTTACCGGACAGGTTGGATACGACAACGGGGAGCCGATTGGAGTGGTCCGCACCGCATATTCCCACCATTTCCAGAACGGCCAGGACCCTCACATCGCCTTTACCGTGCGCCGCAGCGCGCCGGTGGGAACTCAGGCAAGCACGCTCAATTCGATGCAGTGGACCTACTCGGACCAGCAGACCATCGCCGATTTCATCGAATTGAATTATGGCAGCGAGTTGCAGTCGGTGCAGTTTTTGCGACGCATGAGCCGCCTCCGTCCATTCGGCTCGGTTGCGGCCCATCTCTCTTCCGCGACCAAGATCGAGTACCGCTATGCGACTGCTGAGCCCTTGAGCGAATTCGATCGGGCCGTTTCCGGGGCGGAGCTCACCGACGATGCGCCCAGGGTCTCGATTGCGGGCAATCTCCAGAGTGTGGAGCAGGCCTGCCACCAGGAGTTGGCTGTTTCACACAAAGCAGGAGCGACAAAGCTTCAGGCGGCCCTCTTCTTTGACCGGGTTAACAATATCGCGCTCACGGGCGCCGGCGCCGCTTCTGCCCAGGAGCGGGATTTGCTCACCGATTATGCCAACGACACCTTCACCTACAATGGCGGAACATTGCATTCCACGGGAATGCGGTTGGTAGTCGAGCGCAAGCTGGCCAACAGTCTGATCGCCGTCCTGAATTATTCCATCGGAGACGAGATCGCTCCGCTCGGTCCTACCGCGGGAACCACCTGGCGCGAGGTGAAAAACAACTTTCACCAGGCGAAGGCGCAGAGTATTGCGGCAAAGATGTCCGGCAAGGTTCCGGGGCTGCAAACCCGCTGGGGCGCGTCCTATAAATGGTCCAGCGCAGATGGGGTCACTCAGGTCGATATGTTCAATGCAGGCCCCGGTCAGGCAGATCCCTACCTGAGCTTCTATCTCCACCAGCCGATCCCGGGAGGGGCTTTCCTTCCAGGAAAACTGGAGGCCCTGGTGGACGTCCGCAATTTGTTGGCCGAAGGCTATCGGCCCTTTTTAGCGGAAGATGGGCACACTCTTTATCTTGTGCAGGCGACGCGCGCGGTACGCGGCGGATTGGCGTTTACCTTCTAAAGCTTCATACTTGATCTCCCTCTTAATAGACCCTGCCTGAGCAGGGTTTTCTTTTGCTTGTGTCTTTTGGAGAAGGCAGCCACCATATTTTGTTGTTGGCGAACAAAAGGCGAAATGATAGCCTTGTTCTTACCACAGGCCCCCCGGTTTCAGCCGCCCTAGTTGAGACCGCAAGGCCTGCAACAAAAGGTGGGTTTTATGTATAGCGCACCGGAAGCAACTAAAAAGCTTACCTTTCGGGAGGCGGCAAAGCTCTGGCATGACTCCCGGGAACTGAACCTCAAACCGCGCACCTGGAAGATGTATGGCCACTACATTGGCGTGCTCAACCGGTTTTTTGGCGCCTTAATCCTGAAGCAGATCCATATCGGCCACTTTATCGAGTACCAGAAATGGCGCAGCCAGAATGCCGGACCTTCGGCCATCAATCACGAACTCAATACACTGGCCCAGGTCCTGGATAGCGCCGATCTATGGGAGCCGATTAAGAGACACTACCGGCCTTTGCCCTTGCCGAAATGGACGCCACCCCGGGTGATGACGGAAGAGGAGGAAGACCATCTCATCCGGGTCGCGGCTTCCAATACCCGCTGGGCGGTCGCTTATTGGGTGGCCTCTCTCACCAACAATACCTCCGCCAGCGGATGCGAGCTGCGCGGCCTGCAGCTTCGTCATATCGATCTCAGCGGCACTCCGCCCATCATCTATGTGCCATCGGATTCGGTGAAGAACGAATATCGAGCCCGGGTGATTCCACTCAACGATCGGGGAGTGATCCAGATCCAGCGCATCCTGGAACGGGCGCATACGCTGGGTGCAACGCAGCCGCACCATTACATCTTTCCGCTGCGAGTGAAGAAGGGAAGCTATGACCCGACCCGCCCGGCAAGCGCATCATTCATCAAAAAGGCCTTCCACGAGATGCGCGAAGCAGCCGGTTTGCCGTGGCTCCGTCCGCACGATCTCCGCCACCAGGTCATTACCAAGCTGCTGGAGGCAGGCGCGCCCGAGCAGACCGTGATGGCCATTGCCGGACACGTGAGCCGCCAGATGCTGGAGCACTACTCACACCAGCGCGTGGATGCGAAGAAGTCCGCGCTGGACCTTATCAACCCGGGCCACAGGCAGGAATTTCCGGGGAGGACAAAAAAGCGTGTGGTCCCTTATTCGCGAGTCTCAGGAGGTGGTCCCTATGACCGGAGCAGCCTGCGAATGGGCAGAGCGCCAGGAGGAGGGTAGACATTCGTGGATTTGAGGGCAGGTGTACGACGAGCTCCAGCCTGGTCCGGGCGAGAGGTATAGGCGATGTAGAGGTTGGGAATCAAGCTGACGTTATGTTCTTGGTTCCAAAATGTTCCCAGGGACAGAACCGGCGCATAATGAATCCAGCAATATACAAGAACCTAAATGCAGCAA
>CAYTQA010000014.1:0-19018 GCA_964439495.1 uncultured Terriglobales bacterium
CCGGCAAACGCAGGCTCCGGGCGGAAGTGGCCAGCCGCGAGGCCGATTCCGCGCAGGCCCAGGTGGAGGCGGTGAACAGGAATGTGATCGAGCGCCTTAAAACAACATACTTCCATCTTGCTTACATTCAGCAGGCGCTTGCGATTCTTCAGAAAGACGATCAGCTTCTTGGAGAGCTCGAGCAAATCACCGAATCCCGCTATCGGGTGGGCCAGGGCAATCAGCAAGAGGTGCTGAAGGCGCAGCTTCAGCACACCAGACTTTTGCAGCAGATCGCGATGGAGCACCGGGAGGAGGGGGAGCTACAGGCCCAGCTCAAGCAGTTGCTGGACCGGGAGCAGGAGTCGGCGGACATCATCACTGCTGCGCTTTCACCGCGCACAATTACTTACACGCCCACTCAACTCTTCCAATTGGCACGGAAGCAGAGTCCTGAGATCGGTTCACGTGAGGCCATGCTCAAGCGGGCGCAGTCCCAGGTGAAGCTGGCGCGAAAAGAGTTCCGTCCGGATTTCGATTTGCAGTACATGTACCAGAACACAGACCGAAAGTTCCCCGATTATTACATGCTGACGTTTGGTGTCCATCTTCCGAACCGCGGACGGCGCAGGGCGGAGCTGGCCGAAGCGCAGGAAGACCAGGAGCGCGCAGACCAGGAGTTACAGGGGGAAATCCAGTCCCGCATGGCGGACATACAGGAGCAGCTCGTGGTAGTCCGGACATCGGAGGAGCAGTTAAAAATTTATAAGGAAGGGCTCATCCCGCAGGCGCAGGCGGAATTTCGTTCCGCTTTAGCGGCATTTCAATCGAACCGCCAGGATTTTGCAATGCTGCTCTCGTCCTTTCTTGATGTGCTCAGTCTGGAAACCGACTATCAACGTGAGTTGGCCGATCATGAGTCCGCGCTGGCGCGGATCGAATCGCTGACAGGAGTGACATTGCCATGACCGGAATACAAGAAACGCGCAGTTATCGCCATGCCTTCAGAGCGGCATTGGTCGTGAATGTTTTGCTGCTTGCGGCACTGGCAATTTTCTGGGCGCGCTTTCAGCAGAAAAAAGCCGAGACCACCCCGCCCGCCATCAACGGAGCCGCGAAGAGCAGCAACGAAACCACGGGCGAAGCTGCGCCTGTCCAAGGCAGCGATGCCGCCGTTGGACAAGAAGCGCCTCTTGCCCCCATCCAGTTGACTCCGGAGCGAATGCAGCGCATAGGGGTAAAGCTCGGAATGGCCCGATGGAAGCAGGTCAATGATGAAATCCGGGTAACCGGGAATGTGGACATTGACGAGCGCCGGGTTGCATATATTCAGACGCGCTTCTCCGGCTGGATACGCAAGGTCTATGCGGACGCGAGCTACCAATATATCCATAAAGGCCAGCCGCTGTTTACGATCTACAGCCCCGATCTGGTCACGACCGAGCAGGATTATTTATTGGCGAAAAAGAGTGCCGAATCTCTGCGAGACAGCTCCATCGCTGGAGTAGCTACGGGAGCGCAATCCCTGCTCTCCGCCGCCCGGGAGCGGCTGGCGCAGTGGGAGGTCCCCGACAGCGAGATCGAAAGGCTGGAAAAATATGGCAAGGCCATCCCAGAGATTACATTCAACTCCCCGGCCTCTGGTTACATCACCGAGCGAAACGCACTACCGAACATGTACGTCCAGCCGGAGACGCGGCTGTATGTTGTCGCCGACCTCTCCACCGTCTGGGTTTATGCGCAGGTATTCCAGACCGACATTGGCAAGGTGAGGCTGGGCGACCCGGCAACGGTGACCGTGGACGCCTATCCGGGAAGGAAATTTGAGGGGCGGGTGGAGTTGGTCCTGCCGCAAGTAGACATGACCGCCCGAAGCCTTCGCGTGCGCCTTGCTTTCCGCAACCCGGGCCTCAAGCTGACTCCCGGCATGTTTGTGAATGTTGCGCTTAAAACGTCACTGGGGCGGCAGATTGTTGTGCCATCTTCCTCGATCTTTCAATCGGGAATGCGCCAGCTTGTGTTTATCAATCGGGGAAATGGCCAGCTTGAGCCGCGCGAGGTTGAGGCCGGACCGCAGGCGGGAGGGGAAACCATCATTCTGAAAGGTGTGAAGCCGGGCGATTCGGTAGTGACCTCAGCCAACTTCCTGATCGACTCGGAAAGTCAGTTGCAGGCCGCGGCCGGAGCGTTTACGCCGCCTCCGCCGGGCGTGGGGGCCGCAGCGGCCATGAATGCGCCCGCGGAGGCCCAGATCGAACTCACCACCGAGCCTTCGCCGCCACATAAGGGAAGCAACCTGTTTCGCGTGAAACTGGCGAACAAAGATGGCAGCCCGATCGGCGGCGCGCAGGTGCTCGTGACCTTCTATATGCCGGCAATGCCCGCCATGGGGATGGCGGCGATGAAGACCACCGTCCAGTGCTCCGATAAAGGCGGCGGCATCTATGAAGGCCAGGGAGAGATTGGCTCCGGCGGCACATGGCAGGTCACGCTTGTCGCGCGGAAAGACGGGCAGACGATTGCAGGCAAACAGTTCACTGTGAACGCCACGGGAGGGATGTAGAGATGATCTCCCGGATTATTGACTGGTGCGCGAACAATCGTTTTCTTGTCTTTACCGCCGTCTTTCTTCTGGTACTGGCGGGCATCTGGTCCCTTAAGCATGTCCCTCTCGATGCGTTGCCCGATATTTCAGACGTGCAGGTTATTATTCACACCAACTGGCAAGGCGAGCCGCCAAACATTATCGAAGATCAGGTCACTTACCCCCTCGTGACCACGCTTCTTGCCGCTCCTCATGTGAAGGCGGTCCGGGCGCAGACCATGTTTGGGGATTCCTATGTATTCGTCGTCTTTGAAGATGGCGCCGATCTCTATTGGGCGCGCTCGCGCGTCCTCGAATATCTGCAACAGCTTCGCGGACGTTTGCCGGCCAATGTAAATCCCGTAATCGGGCCGGACGCAACCGGAGCGGGTTGGATTTTTGAATACGCGCTGGTCGACCACAGCCACCAGCACAGCCTGGCGGACCTTCGCAGCATTCAAGACTGGCAGCTTCGCTACCAATTGGAGACCGTGTCCGGGGTCGCCGAGATTGCCACCATCGGCGGCTTTGTGAAGCAATATCAGGTGAAACTTGACCCCGACAAGCTCCTCGCATATGGCATTCCGCTTTCCACCGTGATCGATCGAGTGAAGAAGAGCACTAATGAGGTCGGGGGACGTGTTCTCGAACTCAGCGGCACAGAGTACATGGTCCGCGGGCTCGGATACCTGCGTTCGCTCGCCGACCTGGAGAACGTTCCGGTCGCCGCCAGAAACGGTGTCCCGGTGCTCATCAAAAATCTGGGCACGGTTTCATTCGGCCCGGACATCCGCGAAGGGGTCGCGGACTGGAACGGCGAGGGCGAAACCGTGGGCGGAATTGTGGTGATGCGCGACGGTATGAACGCCCTGAATGTGATCAACGGCGTGAAACAGAAGCTGCAACAGATCAGTGGTTCCCTGCCGCCGGGGGTGGAAGTCGTCACCGGCTATGATCGTTCCGAGCTTATCGGCGCGTCGATAGAAACGCTCAAGCGGGACCTTTTTGAGGAAGCGGTGATCGTTAGTTTGGTGATTATCGTTTTTCTCTTCCACTTTCGCTCCGCGCTGATCCCGATCCTCACCCTGCCGATTGCGATTTTGATCTCGTTTGTCCCCATGTATTACCTTCATGTGACCTCGAATATCATGTCGCTGGGAGGTCTGGCGCTTGCCATTGGAGTGCTGGTGGACGCGGCCATTGTAATGGTGGAAAACGGCTACCGCCATTTATCTGAAAGAGCGCCCGGGCATTCTGAAAAGCAGGATTCAGCAGCCGGCGTGGAGATACCGGAAAGCGAGCGCCGCGGGATCCTTATCGGTGCGGCGAAGCAGGTTGGGCCCGCGTTGTTTTTTTCGCTGCTCATCATCGTGGTCTCGTTTTTACCTGTGTTCCTGCTGGAAGCCCAGGAAGGACGCATGTTTCGCCCGCTGGCCTGGACCAAGACACTGGCCGTCGGGTTTTCATCCCTGCTGGCGATCACCCTGGTACCGGTGCTGATGGTGATGCTGATTCGGGGTAAGCTGCGGCCCGAATCCCAAAACCCGGTTTCACGGTTTACCCAGGCGCTTTATCTGCCAGTACTGCGTCTATGTCTCAAATACCGCAAGACCACGCTGCTGCTGAACCTTTTATTCCTGGTGATCACCTTTCCACTGGCGTCTCATCTGGGCAGTCAATTCATGCCGCCGCTATTTGAAGGCTCTTCGCTGTACATGCCCACGGCGCTGCCGGGCATCTCAATCGCGCAAGCGACGCAACTCATGCAGGAACAAGATCGGGTCCTGCGCACTTTCCCGGAAGTAAGGAGCGTCTTCGGCTCCATTGGGCGCTCCGACAGCGCAACCGATAATGCCCCTCTCGACATGTATGACACCACTCTGATGCTGAAGCCCCGCGCGCAGTGGCGGGCCGGCATGACTTACGAAAAGCTAATTCAGCAGATGGATGAAAAGCTCCAGTTTCCCGGCCTCTCCAATACCTGGACCATGCCGGTTGAGAACCGTCTCGATATGGAGTTGACGGGAATCAAAACACCCGTCGGCCTGAAGATTCAAGGTCCGAATCTTTCGGGTATCCAGCAGCTTGGCGCGCGCATCGAACAAATTCTTTCCAGCCAGCCAAATGTCCGCGCCGTTTTCGCCGAGCGAGTCTCGCAAGGCTTCTATATTAATGTTGAGGTAAACCGTCCTGAAGCGGCGCGTTACGGCCTTACCGTGGAAGACGTTCAACTGGCTGTAACTTCGGGGATTGGGGGTGAAAACATCGCGGAAAATATCGAAGGACGGGAGCGGTATCCGATCAATGTCCGCTATGCGCGCGATTTTCGCGACAATATTGACGCCCTGCGGCGAGTGCTGATCGGAACGCCCGGCGGGGCGCAGATTCCAATCGAGCAGGTGGCCACCATTTCATTCTCGCGCGGCCCGGCCATGGTCCGCGATGAAGACGGCGCCCTGACCGGGTATGTCTATATTGACCTCAACACCAAGGACTACGGCGGATTTGTAAACAGCGCCACGGACCTTTTGCGAAGCAAGCTTCAACTGCCGCCCGGCTACACCTATCAATGGTCCGGTGAATACGAATTTGAGCTGCGCGCAAAGGAGCGGCTCAAGATCATCCTCCCGGTTGTATTTTTTCTGATCTTCCTTCTGCTCTATATGATTTTTCATTCGGCAACCGAAGCCTTGGTATTGATTTTTCCAACGTTATACGCGCTGAGCGGCGGCCTGCTCCTGCAATGGTTGCTTGGTTATAATTTCAGCGTAGCGGTTTGGGTGGGCTACATCGCACTGTTTGGTATTGCTGTGGAAACCGGGGTAGTCATGGTGGTTTACCTGCATGAAGCCCTGGACCGGCGCATCGCGGCGGGCAACGTGCTGACCAGGGAAGCGATTGAAGAGGCGGCAATCGAAGGCGCAGTGCACCGTCTTCGACCCAAGCTGATGACGGTGACCGCGGTCCTCGCAAGTCTTGTCCCAATCCTCTGGGAAACGGGTATAGGCTCGGATGTAATGAAGCCGATCGCGGCCCCTATTGTGGGAGGAATGATTACTTCGACCATTCATGTTCTAATTCTTGTTCCCGTATTTTTTGTGCTGATGAAAGAGCGCGCGCTTCGGCGCGGCGCTCTGGTTCGGCGGGAAGAAGAAAAAGTTTCCATATAAAAAACCAGGAGAAAATACATGCAATTCAAGCAAAAAGCTGTTTTGGCGGTCCTTGCGCTTTTGAGCGTCTCCGCCCTGGCCCAGGGAGGCACGCACAAGACATTGACTGGGGTGGTCAGCGACACCATGTGCGGCGCTACTCACATGTTAAAAAACAAAAGCGCCGCGGAGTGTACTCGAATGTGCGTAAAGGAAGGCAGCAGCTATGCGCTGGTGGTCGGGGAAAAAGTGTACGCCCTGAAGGGGAATCCCTCCGACCTTAACAAGTACGCCGGAGAAAAAGTGAAGGTGGTAGGCGCCGTCAACGGCGATACGGTGAACGCGGAATCGATCGCGCCTGTAAAGTAGTTATGCTATTGCGATTATCTGGGCTTCGACCCGATTTTCAGAGTCCGCTGCTTCGTCTCTCGCATCTTCTACAATCAGGAACGGAGTTGAGAGAACATGCCTGCGCTGATTGAAGCCCAACCGATTACACGTTACAGCCGGCCTGCATTGCCGAAAGCGGATCCATGTACGCTGATTGTTTTTGGCGCGACCGGAGACCTTACCCGCCGCAAGCTGATTCCAGCGCTCTACGATCTGGCCTGCGTGGGATGCATGTCGCCGCATTTTGATATGATCGGCGTGGGCCGGCGGCCGCTCACCGACGATCAGTTTCGCAAAAGCCTTGAGGAAGAAGCCTCGAAGTCGAAAGATGCGCGCGACTTCACCTCCGATGGCTGGAACGAGTTCGCCAAGCGCATTACTTACCTGCAGGCCGACCCCGAAGACCCCAAGTCCTATTCCAGGATTGCAGATTACCTGCGTGAAAGAGAGCGGGGGGGCGCGAGTCCCAATCATCTTTTCTACCTGGCCACGCCTTCTTCTATTTTTTCCGGGATCATTCGCGGACTCGGCGCGGCTGGCCTGGACCATAACGACCACGGCTGGACGCGGATCGTCATCGAAAAGCCCTTCGGGCGCGATCTCGCCTCGGCGCAGCAGCTCAACCAGGTCCTGCTCTCGGTTTTTTCCGAGGATGAGGTCTATCGCATCGACCACTATCTCGGCAAGGAGACGGTGCAGAACATCCTGGTATTCCGTTTCGGCAATTCGCTGTTTGAGCCGGTTTGGAACCGGAACTACATCGATTATGTCGAGATTACAGCGGCGGAAACCCTGGGAGTGGAAGACCGCGCCGGGTTCTATGAAGAGACTGGGGCGCTGCGCGACATGGTCGCCAATCACCTGATGCAACTGCTGAGCCTGACCGCCATGGAGCCGCCGCTCGCCTTCGACGCCGATTCCGTCCGCGAGCAGAAGGTCCAGGCGCTGCGCGCGGTCCGGCCCATGACGATGGAGCAGGTAGAGCAGGCGACAGCCCGCGGCCAGTATGGTCCCGGGGAGATCAATGGGAAACCGGTGCCCGGCTACCGCCAGGAGCCTGGGGTTGCGCCCGATTCCAACGTGGAAACCTATGCCGCCGTGCGACTCTTTATAGATAACTGGCGCTGGACGGGCGTGCCGTTTTATCTTCGCGCCGGCAAGCGCCTGTCGCGCGGCCTGACGGAAATCGCGGTCCACTTCAAGCGCACTCCGCAGGCGCTCTTCGCGCGCACCCCCGAGGAGGAACTGGACCACAACATCATCACCTTTCGCATCCAGCCGAATGAGGGCATCACGGTGAATTTTGGAGCCAAGCGTCCCGGCAACGAGATGCGGACCGCCAACATGCAACTCGACTTTTCATATCGCGAGGCATTTGGCAGCAAAACTCCCGTCGCCTACGAAACTCTGTTGCTGGACGCGATGCGGGGCGAGGCCACCCTCTTTACCCGTCGCGATGAAGTGGAAGCGGAGTGGCGCATAATCACTCCGATTGAAGAAGCCTGGGCCGAGCTTTCTCCGCCAAAGTTTCCGAATTATCCCGCCGGCAGCGAAGGGCCGGACACGGCGAAACTTTTGATGGAAGCCGACCATCATCATTGGCGCTCCCTTGACCCGCTCTTGTAAAGTAATTCTCGGCCCCGCTTGAGGCGTCCGGCAGCGTAAGCCTGCTATTTGAAATCCGGGCGCAATCGAAGGGATCTTGCTGTTAAATGCGCAGCCCTGAAGGCGGGAATTCTCCAGGAATGAAAATCCTACAAAGGTGTCCTTTTTCTGTCCGGCGCCATGTCGGGCTGATCCTAGCCGTTATGGCGTGCCTTGTCATGCGGCCCAATGTGGGAGCCGCGCAGGCTCCGGCAGCCGATACCCTGACCGCCTCGCAGATTGTGGACAGGCTGGTTGAGAAGAATACCGAGCGCGCCAATGCCCTGAAGCAATATCAGGGCAGGCGCTCATACTGGCTCGACTACAAAGGCCTCCTTGGCGATGCGCATGCCGAGATGATCGTCGATATGCGCTACCAGGCCCCATCCACAAAAGAGTTCACCGTCGTTTCCGAGAGCGGGTCCAAATGGATCATCGAGCACATATTCAAGCGCCTGCTCGAATCCGAGCGCGAAGCCATGAATAGCGAAAATCTCAAGCGCACTGCTCTGAATAACGAGAACTACGATTTCACCATGGCTGCCGACCAGGACGGCGGCGATCAGTATATTCTTGACGTCAAGCCCAAGGCGCCGAGCAAGTTTCTCTACGTTGGCCGGATCTGGGTTGATTCCAGGGACTTCGCCGTCCGTCAAATCGAGGCCCAGCCGGCCAGAAACCCATCGTTCTGGATTACCGGTACGGCGATTCACTATACCTATCGCAAGATCGGCGACTTCTGGCTTCCGGCGGAGACCGCCACCACCTCGACATTGCGCCTGAGCGGACACGCTACGCTGATAATCAAGTACCAGGATTACAAGATTACGGAAGTACTTTCGCTGGGTCGCAATCATGCCACGCCGCCGGCAGCGCGTCCATAAGTCTCTTATCTATTGACGGGTTGGGCAAACTTTAAATATTTCTAATCTCAGGTTTAAAGCTGATGGTATACCCTGTGCTACAGTCCATAATCAAAGCTTTGGCATCCCGGAGCTATCTTTGCAATCGCACATCCAGCCGCTTTCCCGCGATATCAAGGTACTGGTCCTGGAAAATGATGCCAGCTATGCATCCGTTTGCATAAAACACCTTCAACTTGCCGGTTTTCCTCACGCCCATCTAGTCCCCGGTACTCGGGAAGCCTTCAACCGCGCCCTCAGGGACTCTGAAGTTGACGTTGTCCTCTCCGGGTATGCTCTTCAGGGCTGGACTGGGATGGATGCGTACGAAACGCTCCAGTCCCAAGGCCTCGATATTCCGTTCGTCTTGATGGCGGAGTCCATCGGAGACGAAGAAGCAGTCGCCTGCATGAAAAAAGGTGTTGCGGATTGCCTCCTGAAGAGAAACATCGCCCGCATCGGATGGGTCGTTAAAAGGGTCCTCAACGAACGGCAGTTGCGCAGGGAGCGGGACGCCGCGATTGAGGACGCCCGGCGTTCTGAGCGGCTCTACGGGATTGTCTTTTCCGAGACCCCTCTCCCGAAGCTGATATTCGACGTAAAGACATTGCGGTTCCTTGCCGTGAATAAAGCTGCAATCGAGCACTACGGATATTCCGAACAGGAATTCATGCGATTTACCGTCAATGATCTGTTGCCTCCGGGAACAGGGCCGCTCCCCCAGGATTTCCTGCAAAAAACAGCAGCCGGCAAAAGCGCATCGCCGCACGCGTGCCGGCACAAAACCAAACGCGGCTCCGTCATCGATGTGGAAATTTATTCCCGTGACATTGATTTTCAAGGCTCGGCGGCCAGGCTTTGGACGTCCCTGGATATCACGGACCGAAAACGCATGGAAGACATGCTGCGGAAGTCCGAGGCATTCCACCGGTCCATCTTTGAAAGGAACATCGCAGCGGTCCTTTGCACTACGCTGGATGGACAGATACTTGCCTGCAACGATGCTTTCGTTAAAATCTTCGGGTTTTCCGGCCAGGAAGAGGCAAAAACGCATAGTGCGGTGAGTATTTATGCCGTGTCGGAACACCGAAACCATCTCCTCGATCTGCTCATGCAACACGGCTCGGTGAATAATTTACAGCTCCCAATCCGGCGCAAGGACGGAACGGAAGGATGGATGCTGCTCAATGCTTCTCTGCTGCCCGACGCTTCTGGAGAGCTGCGAATCATTGAAGGCACGATGCTGGATATCACGCATATACGGCAGTTTGAGCGCCGGCAGCGAATGGACCTCGCCGATAAGATTGCCGCGGGAGTCGCGCATGATTTCAACAATATTCTCATGATCATGTACGTCAATTCAGACATCCTTGAGCAGCGGAATTTATGTGTTCCCGCGGGCAAGGAGTACTTATCGAACATCCGTAATGCCGCGGAACGCGGCCAAAAGCTTACCCAGCAACTGCTCACGTTCAGCCGAAAACAGGTGGTGCAGCCCGTCCGGATAAACATGAACGACTTATTGCGCGAGCACATAAACATGCTCAAGCCTCTCCTGGGGGAGGATATACAACTCTCGATCCGGCCCGGCGCGGACTTGCCCTGTATCCTCGCCGACCCCGCACAGATCGAGCAGGTAATTATGAACCTCCTTCTCAATGCTCGCGATGCCATGCCGAACGGAGGTAAAATCCGGCTGGAAACCAGTGCGCGGGAGGTCGGAGAGGATGGTCCATCCTGGATGCCGTCTGGCAAATATGTCATGGTTAGCGTCGAGGATACCGGGACAGGCATGGACGAGGAGACCAGAAGCAAGATCTTCGAGCCCTTTTTCACTACCAAGGATCCCGGGCAGGGCACCGGATTGGGGCTTTCCGTGGTCTATGGAATCGTTAAGCAGTCCGGCGCATTCATGGATATAGATACCAAGCCGGGCAGAGGCACCAAATTCTCCATATCCTTTCCCGCCCTCCAGGCCCAGGAAGCACAAGCCGAAACCCCCATTCTCAGCGTGCCCCGTGTGCGTGGGACCGGTTCCATTCTGCTGGTGGAAGATGAAGACGTGCTGCGTGGCTGCCTGAAAGACTTTCTTTCCGAATACGGATATCGGGTGTGGGATGTTCGCCTCGCGGATGAAGCCTTGTTATGGGTGGATCAGGGAGAAAAACCCGACCTGCTGATTACCGATGTGGTTATGCCGGGCACGAGCGGCACATCGCTTGCCGAGCAGCTCAGAAGGCACATTCCCGAGCTGAGAGTGATCTATATGTCGGGATATTCGGGAGAGCGCCTGGAGCCCCACCTGACCTCCGATGGGTCCATAAGGTTCCTGCAGAAACCATTCTCCCTCTCCGACCTGCTCTTCACCGTCAATCAGATGCTGGGCGTGAGTCCCCGCAAGGTCTCATCTCGAGCCGAGGTCAGCGGGTAAATTTCCTGCATGGGTCCTGCGCAGTCAGCCAGCTATTTTCCGTCCAGATTATTCAATTCCGTCTCCAGTTGCGTTTTGAGCTTTTCCGATGTTTTCTTCAGATCTCCCCAAGTTTTCTGGAATTTGGCATTCACCTCCACCAGGCGCTTCGGCCCCAATACTACCGAGCCAATCGCAACAAGAAAGAAAACCTCCGATCCAAAAGTCATTGCTCCGGCACTTCTTTCGAGGGAACTTCAGGTTCATCTTTTATCGCCGATTTAAAACCTCGAATGCCTTCCCCCAGGCTCTTTCCCAGGTCACCAATTTTGCTTGGACCGAAAATCAGCAAGGCAAGGGCGACCATAACCAGCAATTCCGGAAGACCTAGTTTGCCTATCATTACAGTTGCTCCAATTCAACGGAGTCTCCGGGTTAAGAAAGGGGAAGGGCGGAGACCCCATGGTTAAGAGAACCCCTCCCCCATCGCCTGCATTCAGAAGAAAACCATCTTCAGAAGCGGATATGCGGTCCCACTGTGACTTTTAAATTGTGATTTGCGCCATTATCGAAGTAGATTTCATCTCCGACATCGAGGCGGATACCGATGAACTTGACGAATACTTCCACCCCTCCTCCGGGGTACAGCACGCCATTCAGATCGGTATTGTTGAATTGTGTGAATTGTCCATTCTGAAATGTGGCCGCTCCAGTATTGGTCCCGAAGCGAAGAAAGCCGCCTTTTACCGTGACAAAAGCGCGCAACGGAAAATTCCTGCCCAACTGGAATTTGGGACCGAAGAGTCCGTGCGTGGTGCGCAAAGTGGAGCGAGCCGTGCTGCTGATTCCAGTGGAAAAATTTGCAGTTTGAGTTTGACTCTCCTCAAAGTCGTAAGCGCCTTCCGCTTCCATTGCGATGTTGGGGTGAACATTCACGCTCAACCGCCCGCCCACGCCGAACAGGTTCTGCCGGGTCGCCTGCGCGCGAAAATAATCCGCGAACACGCCGACTTCACCGTGGTCCTGCGCCAGCAGCGCCGGCGCAAACAAAACGCCGCACATCATGATCATCAACGCACGTTTCATTTCTATCTCTCCGTTCTGAATTTATGAAATTAAGGGGACCCAGAGCAGCTATGCTTTGGGTCCACCCCTTCTCCAGCCAAGGAAGACAGGAGCCTCTAAACTGTGTTGATGGTTCCGTTCACTCCGCTTGGAAAGAACCCGCCCTTGGTTGTGCCGGCCGTGGAGCTGGCGTAGACAATCGCAAGCACCTGCGACGGGGTGCGCTTGATTGCAAGTGCGTTTTGATCGACATTGAAATACAACTTGGGAGCGGGAGGCTTGTCCAGGCTGTCGAGCGCGGGCATGGTAAGTCCTGCCTGCACTGCCTTAAGCCGCAAATTGCCGGTATGCAAAGCCTCGGTGGCCAGGATTTGCGCGGCTGCTTGTAGATTGTTCCCGGTAAGCAGAGTGGCGGCGCCCGCATAGGCGCTTACGCCGGTATCCTCAAAGGCGCGGGCGAGCGTGAGAAAATCATTCTGATTGGCAAAGCCAATCCCCAGCGCGTTTAAATTGATGGCGGGCTTGGGGACCGCGGCGGCTGCCAGTGCGCTGCGCAGAAATCGCACGTGCGCAAGTTCGTCGGAGGCGATTTCGTTGGCGATATCCATCAAGCCGGCATCGGAGAAGGTCACTTTGCTGCCGCCCGTGGTAGCGCCAGTGGCTGCGCCGGTATCCGCGGAAGTGAGTCCCGTTCCGGTGGTCGCGTAGAGATAGAACTCCGCTTCCAGATATTCCAGGTTCAGCGCAAAGTTCAGCACGTCCGCTTCGCTGGGTCCGGATGCATGCACCATGCTGCTGCCTCCGCAGGCGGAAAGAAGGGAAGCCCCGGCAACGGCAACTCCGGTGAGTCCCATGTTCCGCATAAAGTTTCTGCGGTTGAGAGCGCGCTGCTCCCTTATCGTCTCCATCTCATCTTCTAAATTGACGGATTCAATTACTTCAATGTCCTTTGATTCCCGCACGATTGTGGCCTCCCCAAAAGAATGAATGTCAGCGCCTCAGCGCAAATGACCTGCTAGAGGAACGAGGCAGCCAGGGAAATGGATCACAAAAAGTTCAGGCGAACTGCCGGAGCGCCGAAATGATGACCGCGCGGAGCTGATTCAGTGCAGGAACTGACTCGGCATTTTGTCCAAGCGGGTTTTGCTTATGGGATGAAATGAGCAGCGGAGCGGCAGGATGAAGAAACCGGAATGGAACTAGCCCCGGACGACCTCGTCCATTTGGGAAGACATCACAAGGAAGAAGCAGCCGTGCTCGGTGAAGATTTCCTGATGAATGCTCTCGGGCTCGGCGCGACAGTAATCCCCCGGCCTCATGATTTGACCTTCCACGTTCAGCTCGCCTTCCAATAAATAAACTTCTTCAACATCGGCGTGACGGTGGCTGGGATAATGGACACCCGCATCCATGCGCACCAGGGAAGTCGCATATTTTCGCTCCTCATCGAGGAACAAAATTTTTGTCGAGAGACCGGGAACCGGACCCTGTTTCCAGGGAGCATTCGCTGGACGTGTAAGTAGAAGCCCGGAACGCTTCAGCAGTATCTCCGCCTGCGAAGGAAACGCAGATGAACCCCCATCCCCTGACTTTCTTATTGCCGCTAGGAGGCGATCGCGGGCGGTGGGTGAAGGCCCCTTCTCGGTGGGATCGGACAAAGCAAATCTGGATATCGCCACTGCGTAGGCTTCCACTTCGGCCTGGCAATCCTTGCAGTGCTCCAGGTGCGCGGCATATTCGGCCCGCTCCGGCCCAGAGAGGCAGGCGAGCGCGTACAGCGCTGCGCGCTCTGCTACATCGTTGCTCTGTGGTCCATGTTGAAGGTCCATCTCTTTTTCGTCCTGCTTATACCCGCGAAATAGTCAAAGTACGTCTTCCGGCGCTATTTTAGATCATGATTGCCGGTCAGGAATTTTTTTCGCATCCAGTTCAACGCCAGACGCGCGCGGGACTTCACCGTACCCAGCGGCTCCCCAGTCTTTGCGCTGATCTCCTCCTGGGTCATCCCCTGAAAATAGGCCATCTTGAATACCTCCTGTTGCGCTTCGGGCAAGCCATCCAGCGCTCTACATACTTTTCCGGTAATTTCTTTCTTGGAAAATTCGGAGAGCTGCTTGCTGTCAATGGGGATTACCACATCCTCGATGTTTACATCCGCTTTCCGCTTTCGGGTCACATCAATGGCGCGATGGCGGGTAACCACCGTCAACCAGGCCCCCAAGCTGCCTCGAGCGGGATCGAAGGAATGTACCTTCTGCCAAAGCTGTAAAAATACCTCCTGAGAGATATCTTCCGCAACGCCGGCGTCGGCTACCACGTGATTCGCAACCGCAAACACCAGCTTTGAATAGCGATCATACAAGGTCATCATTGCCTCTTCATTACCGGCGGCAATTCTTTCGAGCAGCGTACGATCTTCCGTCCTGAGGACAGGCCTGCCTTGCGAATGAAGCTCCGGGGAAGAGGGATTCAGCGGATTGGTGGCCATTCAATAATTAGAAATGCGGCATCCATTCTGTAACTAAAAGGACCTGTTTCGATTTTCCTGTCCTATCTTGGAGCTGAACCCCAACGTCTTGGTTGCCCAAAGCTGCAATCCTCAGCCCAAACGCTATTGGAAAACTTCGGTAATTTGCCCCTTTTCTTGAATGCAGTCACCATGCGAGTGCTATGGAAGGGGGTCTCGCTGTCCGTCTTTGGTGTTTGCAGCGGGATTTTACCTTCAGTCTTTAGCCAGCGCCGCCAGCGTATTAAGCAGCGCTGCCCTGGGCGATGTACGGTAGAAGCTGCGCGACCGGGACTCCTCACGGCGGCGCTTTTTGCCGCGCATAAGCAGGCATAACCCACGCTATTCCAGTAACTTTGGTAATGCGAAAAATAATCGAGACCTTATGGGCTGCCCGGGGTTAAGAGAGGTGACGAGAAGGACAGCCGGTTGATTGGCGTCCTTGGAAGGAGCTGTACCCATGAAAGGTCTTCGGCAATTCGCGTTGACGATCGTAGCGGCCCTTTTTATCGCGTCCACCGCAGTGCTTTCCTTTGCGGCTGACCCCCCATCCCGCGTGGCCCGGCTGAAATACATTGACGGGCAGGTTTCCATGCAGCCCGGCGGTGTGAACGACTGGGTACCCGCCACCATTAACCGTCCCTTGACCACGGCGGACCGCGTCTGGACCGACAGGGAATCCCGCGCGGAGCTGCGCCTGGGCACTGCCGCCATGCGGATGAACAGCGAAACCAGCCTCACGCTCAGCAATCTCAGCGACAGCACCGTTCAGGTCGAACTCGATCAGGGAACATTGAACCTTCACATCGATCACATGTTCAATGGCGAGATCTATGAGGTTGATACTCCGAACACCGCCTTCACGATTTTGAAATCCGGAACTTATCGCTTCGACGTCGATTCCCAGGGTGACACAACTTTGATCACCGTATGGAAAGGCAGGGGCCTGGCCACCGGCGATGGTCCCGCGCTGCGGGTCGAATCGCACCGGCAGGTCCAGTTCTCCGACGGCAGGTCGCTGGCCCATCAGATTTATAATGCCCCGCGCCTCGATGGATTCGACGAATGGTGCCGGGTGCGCGATGAGCGCGAGAGCCACGTCTTCTCCGTCCGCTATGTCTCCCCGGACGTGATTGGATACGAAGACCTGGATGACTATGGCCAGTGGCGCGAGGTCCCTTACTACGGCGCGGTCTGGGTCCCAACTGAAGTTGCCTATGGCTGGGCGCCCTACCGCTATGGACACTGGATCTGGGTCGAGCCCTGGGGTTGGACCTGGGTCGATGATGCCCCGTGGGGCTTTGCTCCATTCCATTATGGCCGCTGGGTTGTTTTGGGCGGAAGCTGGGCCTGGGTGCCTGGGCCTGTCCGTTTGCGCCCGTGCTATGCCCCGGCATTGGTGGCCTGGGTCGGGGGCCCAAGTTTTGGTATCTCCATTGGCATCGGCGAGGGAATGGGTTGGTTTCCGCTCGGCTACGGGGATCCTTACATCCCGTATTACCGTGCCAGCCGGAATTATTTCCGGACGGTCAACGTAACCAATACCCGTATCACCAATATCACCTATGTCACCAACAACTATTACAGCAACAATGTTTATAACAACAACGTCCGTATCAACAATATCCACTACGTGAACCAGAGGGTGCCGGGCGCGGTGACGGTGGTTGATAAACAAACCGTCATCAACTCGGAACCCGTGGGTAGCGCCGCGATTCCGGTCCGGAACAGAGACTGGCATGATGTGCGGGTCGTTGCCGGACCTGCCGTGCCACCTTCGCGCCAAAGCGTCCTCGGCATGCGTGAAGGCGAACGGGGCGTGGACCCCTCTGACAGGATTGCGTCGCGTCCCGTGGTGATGAAACTCGCCCCGCCTCCAAGGCCGGTCCCGTTTGAAGTAAAAGAACGGGAGCTCGCAAGAAATCCAGGACGGCCACTCGATAGCGCCGAAGAACAACGGCTTCGCCGGACGGTGCCGCCTGAATTTGATCGGGGCGCCTCACAGTCTCCTCATTATCCTGGCGATCCGGGCGGAGATCTCCACGCTGGGCGTCCTTATGACCCTGGTCGCGGAGCTGTCGCGGATAGACGGAATGATCCAAACCCGCGTCCGGACAACACGGAAGTAGATCGCGATGGTTCATTCCCTCATCGAAATTTCCCGCACCCGGGGAATGACGATCGCGGTCCAAACACTGGAGCGCAGCAATCGCAGTCGGCAGCTCCTGTGCCACGGCCCGGTTACGGGCAGCGCGACAGTCAACCCATGCCGTCACAGCAATCAGGCGGGATGAATGGGATGAATGGAATGGACGGGCGCGGAGACGATATGTCAGCCAGCCGGCGCTTTCCGCATCCTGGGAACAGCGATCACGGGCCGAACGCCGGAGCGCACCAGTCGCAATCGGCAGCCCCTGTGCCACGGCCTGGAAACGGGCAGCGCGACAGTCAACCCATGCCGCCGCAGCAGTCCGGCGGAATGAATGGACGTGGCGACGATATGTCCTCGGGTCGAAGCTTCCCGCACCCGGGGAACAGCGATCATGGGCCGAACGCCGGAGCACAGCAGCCGCAATCGGCGGCCCCTGTGCCACGGCCCGGAGATCCGCAACGCAACAACCCGCCCATGCCGCCTCAGGGAGATCGCAGGGCTGAATCCATTCCGCCCCAGCAAACGCGGGGAATGGAAGCTCCACGTTCGGCGCCGCCTGAATCCCACGCTCCGCCCAGAGATTCAGCGCCAAGAGGTGAGTCGCATGGCGGCCAGGCGCAGCAGCACGAAGCGGCAAAATCGGACAGTAAAGCGGACAGTCACGACTCTGGAGGGAAGAAGTAGCGGCCCTTCGCTGCCCACTTGAGCAGCGCTTATGCAGACGGTTGCAATCCAGGCAGCCGTCTGCATTTCGTTTCTGATGTCATCTTCATTTTTTTCCTCCAAAGTCGCGTTAACTACGCGGATGCTCCGAATAAATCCATCTGTGCCTCGCCCGGTTCAGCCTGAGATATGCGCTCGGGAGCATTGAAGATCCGGTCGATTCGGCGCCGTCCCACTCCATGTTTCAGGCAGAACTTTCTGGCCAGTTCGGTGATTCGTCTTCTGTATTCCGGAGTGGCGAAATCGCGCCCGCCGTAGCGCTCCTCATAAATTTTTTCCAGGTGAGGGAAGTGCTCCCGCACAAACGGAAGAAAAACCTGTCTGGAGCAGGGCTTCAGAAACAACGGATTAGTGTGGACCCAGCAGGCGCCAGCCTCGGCCGCGGCCTTGATCACAGACTCAATCTCCCTGGGTGCATCGGTAATGCCCGGCAGGACCGGCGCGCAGGAGACCCCGCAGGGGATCCCCGCCTGATTGATTTCCTTTACCGCCTTGAGGCGCAGGTCCGGACGCGGCGCGCGCGGCTCCAGCAAACGGGCCAGCTCCGTGCTGGTGGTGGTGACGGTGAGGCTCACAGTGATGTGGTTGTGCTTCGCAATCTTCAGTATCAGGTCGAGATCGCGCAGGATGAGATTGGACTTAGTGATCATCCCTATCTCCAGCCCCTGGTGCCGCGCAAATTCCTCCAGCAGCGCGCGCGTCACATGGTAGCGCTTCTCCGCGGGCTGGTAGGGATCGGTGGCGGTGCCAATGGCGATCTCTTCTCCCCGCTTCACCTTCTTCAAATCGCGGCGCAGCAGCCATCCGGTGTGCTGCTTCACGTAGATTTTGCGCTCGAATTCGAAGGCGTCGGGCATCTCCATAAAATCGTGGGTGTAGCGGGCATAACAGTACTTGCAGGCAAACTCACAGCCGCGATAGGGATTGATCATCCACACGAACGGCAGCTTCCGCTTGGATACCGCTCGGGTCAGGATCGAGCGCACCCCGATGGTGAAGAACTCAACGTTGTGTCCGGGATTGAGCTCTTCTCCTTCGGAGGCAAGTTTGGCAATGCCCAGCAGACGGTTCTCCGGCATAGCCGGCGGAGGAAAGATTGGGAGGGGGAGGGATGCCATGCGAGAGTTCCTGTATTCGCTTTTTCTTCGCTACTAGAGATTAGATGCAAATGGGTATGGAGTCAAGTTGTATCTGGAAGAACAAATCGATTTATTCACCACAGAGCCACAGAGGAGAAAAATTAGAGGCTTCAATTCGGCAAATCTGCAATTAATAAAAATCACTACTCTCTTCAAACATGTCATCCAGAGCGCCGCACGAGGCGAGCTTGCGAGCCAAGCGCAAGCGAAGGACCCCGTGAATGCCTCGTTCATCATTGCAGCTTCAGGCTTTCTCTCCGGCCTGCCTTGTCATTCCGCGCGCAGCGAGGAATCCCTATTGCTACCATGCAGCCTCGGGATCGACCCTTCCAACATCTCGCCATCCCTTCGAATCGCGGAACCATTATGATTGCG